>PHEG01000229.1 GCA_002842835.1 Alphaproteobacteria bacterium HGW-Alphaproteobacteria-2
GGCGAGCAGGGCGGCGTCCTCGGTCGGCGCGTTGGCCAGCAGATGCTCGATCTCGGAAGGCGCGGACGCATCGAAATGCACGCCGCGCGCGTCGAGCATCAACCCCAGCGTGGGTGTCCCTGCGCGCCCGGGCAACACCGAGCGCAGGAAGGCATCCTCCACGCGCAGCAGCCCTGCGCCGCGCCAGGCCGCCACTCGCTCGCCGCGCGCCGCCACGGCGCGCCGCCCCCAGACCACCACCGCACCGCCCGGCGGCGGCAGCCCGGGGCGCAGATCATGGCCTGCCAGCGCAAGGATACGCCGCACGCGCCCGTCCCACAGGAAGCCACCGCTCAGAAAATGAAGGGGCCGCCGGGGGGGAGGATCCCCGGCGGCCCCCCGTCCCGGCGCAGGAGCGGCTGGCGGCCGCGTCACGGCGCGAGGGTAGCCAACTGGCTTACCGATCCCGCCGTGGTCAGCGGCCCTGTGAACGCCTGCAACACCTTGGTGAACTGGGTGTAGGGCGCCTCGGTGACATAGACGGTGTCGCCGTCGCGGATCAGGAAGTCGCGCGCGAGGAACATGCCGTTCGGCGCGGTCAGGTCGAGCACATAGATCATGGTGGCATTGAGCCCGCCTACCTGGGCGATCGCCTCGAGCGCCGAAAGCGTCTGGGTGCGGAACTGCACCCGTGTCTGCGCGCCGGTAGCGCCCATCGCCGTGTAGGCGCGCCGGTCCTCGGCCACCACAATGCGGTCGCCGCCGCGCAGCGCGATGTCCACCGCAGGGTTTTCCAGAAGATCGGTCATCCAGACCGTGGCCTGGGCGTTGCCGCGCATGACGCGCACCTGCGCCACCTCCTCGGGGATCGAGAGACCGCCCGCCTTGGCCAGCATCCCCGAGAGCGTGCGCGTGGAGCGCTCGATCGGGTAGATGCCTTGCCCGCTCACCGTCCCGGTGAGAGAGACGGTGGCACCATCGCCCGCCAGACGGCGCACCACCACCTGCGGGTCGGGTGTCTGGGCGTCGAGTTTTTCGGTGATCAGAAGCCGCAACTGCTCCGGGGTCTTGCCCGCGGCCTGTAGACGCCCGGCATAGGGGATGAAGATGTTGCCCGACCCGTCCACCTGGATCTCGGTCAGCGCAGCGGGGCCCAGCTCGGATGCGAGCAGGCCCTCCTTGACGTTCTCGTAGACCGAGAACCCGAGAATGTCGCCCGGGCGGATGGTGTCGGGTCCCAGGACCCCTGCGCGTTGGAAATCCTCGGTGAAGCCGAGCGCGGGCGTCACCGCCGTCACCGCGGCCACGCGATCATTGACTTGAACCACGAAGGCATCGCCCTGACGCTGCGTCGAACCCGCGAAGAGTTCGCTCTTGGTCGGACCGCCGCGCGGCAGCCCGCACCCCGCCAGTGCGCCCAGCAACAGCGCAAGGGCCAGCATCCTGGACCCTTTCGACACCTGCAATTTCACGGCGAGGCTCCTGCTGCTCGTTCCTGCCCGTCTTGTTTTGCGCAAGCCTAAACGAAAAAAGCACTTGATTCCAGCATTAACTGGTGATTCGCTCATGCGGACAGATGCCGTGGTTCACTTCACAACCCGCAACGGCCTGCCCGGTGCCGCGTTCGCCTGGTGCAGCGCTTCGTAGGGATCGTGTTCGGCGAGCACCATGTCGGCCACCCGGCGCAGCAGTCGGCGCCGCCCGAGCGCCGAGTAGAAGCTGCCCTGCACCTGGCTCGTCTCCTGCAGGTAGCGGCGGAAATCACGGTAGGCGCGGGTGTCGGGGCGCATCGGCTGGGCAAAGAACTCGGCGATCGGTTGCGACGAGACGAATTCGGGCTTGGCATAGACGGCGGCGCCGAAGCATTTCACCGGCAACCCGCGCCAGAGCGCCTGCTGCGCGGCGGTGGAGTTGATCGTCACGGCGCTGCGCGCCTCGGCCAGGAGATCGGCCAGCTTGCCGCCGCGCACGAAATGTACCCGCCCGGCGAGGCCATGCGCGGCCACCCGCTCCAGCGCCGCTCGGCGCAGCGCCTCGCGCCCGTCGTCGAGCGGGTGGCCCTTGAATACCAGGTGATGATGCGGCGGCGCTCCCTCGGCAAATCCGTCGAGCACGACGTCGAGGAAATCGGCCATGCGCCGGAAAGGGCTGTGCGCCTGCACCGAGGAATCGTGCGGCAGTTGCAGGAGAACCAGATGATAGGGAAAGCCGCCCCGCTTGATGCGCCGCGTGGCCAGCCAGCGCTCCAGCCCGTGGCGCGGGATGGCCAGGAGCCGCCGCAGGTAGAGCGCGAACTCCTGCCCCACGCCCAGTTCGCGATGAGAACGGAAATGCGGATAGGCGCGGTTGCGCGACATCACGTGGAAATGGTAGCGCGCGCCATACCAGACATGCTGGCGAAGATCGCCCCAGCGCGCAGGCGCCTCGCCGATCTCGGGGTCGCGGCTGGCAAGCTCGGCCCGCATCTCGGCGATGTCCGTCTCCATCAGCCGGGAATGGCCGTTGGTCCCGCCGCGCTCGTAGGTCACCCACCAGGGACGCAGATAGCCCTCCTCGAAACAATGCAGCCTCAACCCATGACGGGTTGCGGCGGCGCGGGCGGCCTCGTGCACCGGGCGCACGTCGCCGTAGAGCACGATATCGGTGACGGCGCGCTCGGCGATCAGCCGCTCTAGCGTCTCGGGCCAGTCCTCCGGCGGGCCGCGAAAGGCGATGTAGCTTTCCCGGTCGAGCCAGAAGGCGGCATCACCTGCATTGAAGCCCACGCGTGCCAGGCGCGCGCCCGCATCGCGCATCAACGCGCCAAGCTCGGCGAAGAAGGGCCCGTGCGGCCCTTGCAGGAAAAGAAAACTGCGCTCGCGTCCCGAAGTCGGCACCGTCGCACCTGCGTCTGACACCCCTGACGGGATGTGCCAGAGCAGCGCTGCAAAGTCATGTCTTATCTTGCGCTTGTCCGCGGCGCCGCGCCGGGCGTTGCGCCTTCCGGGCGACGATCCCCGGCGCAGGGCGGTGCTGTTTCGGCTGCACTTGCGCTTGACCCTTGCCGCGGCGCCGGGCTTTGGGTAGGCCCTGCGGCGAAAGGGAGTGCGGCGCATGTTCACCGGCATCGTCACCGACATCGGCACCCTGACCGCCGTCGAGCGTCGCGGCGACCTGCACGCACGCGTCTCCTGCAGCTATGACATGGGCGGCGTGGCGCGCGGCGCCTCCATCGCCTGCGACGGCGTATGTCTGACGGTGGCCGACAAGGGCGCGGACTGGTTCGCCGTCACCGTCTCGGCCGAGACCGTCTCGAAGACCAATCTCGGGCTCTGGGCCGAGGGGCGGCGGGTCAACCTCGAGCGCGCGCTGCGCGTCGGCGACGAGCTGGGCGGACATATCGTCTCGGGGCATGTGGACGGGCTGGCCGAGGTGCTCTCGCTCAC
>PHEG01000230.1 GCA_002842835.1 Alphaproteobacteria bacterium HGW-Alphaproteobacteria-2
CTTCATGCTGCTCGCCATGTTCGGCGTGCTGCTGATCCTCGGCATGTTCATGGAGCAGATCTCCATGATGCTGCTCACCGTGCCGATCTTCTTCCCGCTTGCAATCCAGTTGGGCTTCGATCCGGTCTGGTTCGCACTGATCGTGCTGCTGGGACTCGAGATAGGCTTCACCACGCCGCCCTTCGGGCTGCTTCTTTTCGTGATGAAAGGTGTGGCGCCACCAGGCACGACGATGCGCGAGATCTACCTTGCCGCCCTGCCATATATCGGCTGCGCGCTTGTTCTGGTGGGGCTGCTGATAGCCTTCCCCGGCATCGCGCTCTGGCTGCCGGGGCTCGGCTGAGCGACGGGCGGCCCGCCGGGGGCCGCCCGCGCGAAGGCTCACTCGGCCTTCATCGCCTCGATCGAGATGTTGATCGTCACTTCGTCGCCGACGAAGGGCGCGAAGAGGCCCAGCCCGAAATCGCTGCGCAGGATCGTGGTCGTGGCATCGAACCCCGCCCAAGGCTTGTTCGCCTGCGGGTGCACGCCCGCCTGGTTGAGCTTTGCGTCGAGCACCGCAGGCTGCGTGATGTCGTTGATGGTCAGATCGCCGGTGATCAGCGCGGTGTTTTCGCCTGTCACCTGGATGCCGGTGGAGGTGAAGGTGGCGACATCGCCCTCCTGTGCATCGAAGAAGTCGGGCGACATGAAGTCCTGGAAGCGCTTCTCCCAGCCGGTGAGCATCGAACGCACGGGGATCGAGACCGAAACCGACGAGGCCGCCGGGTCTTCCTGATCGAACATGATCTCGCCCTCGAAGCCCCCGAACATGCCCCAGGTCGTCGAATAGCCTAGGTGGTTGTAGGAAAACAGCACCTGGCTATGCCCCGGATCGAGCACGTATTTCTCGGGCGCTGCCCAGGCGGCGGTGGCGGTGGCGGCGGCAAGGGCCGCGGCTGCAATGAAGCACTTCATGATCTCTCCTGTGGGGTGCTCACGGTGGCGCCCAAAGGTATAGGCCGCGTCTGTGACACGGCAACTGATACTCGGCCCACAAAGGTTGTGCGCGGATCGACAGCCGTCTCAGAGCCGGATGCGCTGGAACGCATCGCGCAGCGCTTCAGACCAGGCGGCGCTCATGGCGCGGAAGCCTTCGTCCTGGGGCTCGATGCGCCGCGCACGGGTGACGCGCAACGCGCCCGCCTCGATCACCGCCAGATCGAGCGGCATGCCCACCGAGAGGTTCGAGCGCAGGGTCGAGTCCATCGACAGCAGCACTGCCTTCTCGGCCTCCTCCAGCGTCGTCTCGGGGCGCACCACCCGGTCGAGGATGGGCTTGCCGTACTTGTGCTCGCCGATCTGCAGGAAGGGCGTATCCTCGGTCGCCTCGATGAAATTGCCCTCTGGATAGACGAGGAACATGCGCATCGCCCCGCCCTTGCGCTGGCCCGCGACGATCATCGTCGCGGTTGCGCCCTGCGCCATGCGGTCCATGCGCGCCTTGCGAAAGGCTGCCCGCCGTCATGATGGCGATCACACGCTCGCCCGGCACCCCGAAAGTGTAGAGCTTGCGGTAGGTGGCGATGTTGTCGAGACCCGCATTTGTGCGGGTGTCGGCCAGCAGCACCATGCCCGCCTTCAGCAGCAGCCCCACACAATAGGTCATTCCACCCACTCTCCGTCGCCCGCCTCGCGGGCGAGGTTATTGCCCGGCCGCGGCGACCGCAACGGCCACCTCCATCGCCTCTTCCCCCCGGCCGCGGGCGAGGCCGCGGATCGGCGCGGCATCGGCCGCGTCGCGCCCCGAGCCAAGGCGGAGATAGCGTGCATCGGGGCAGCAGGCATTCGCGGCATCGAAGCCGACCCAGCCCAGCCCCTCGATCCAGATCTCCGCCCAGGCATGCGAGGCCTCGTGCGGTCCACCCTCGTCGGTCGCGTGCAGGTAGCCGCAGACATAGCGTGCAGGCAGCCCGGCATGGCGCGCGGCGGCGATCAGCACCTGCGCATGGTCCTGGCAGACGCCGCGCCCGAGCGCCAGCGCCTCCGCTGCCGTCGTGCCGTGCTCGGTCAGCCCGGGCTCGTAGACAACGGCCTCGGCCACCGCCGCGGCCATGGCGTGGGCGCGCGCCAGCGGATCCGTGCCCGCCTGCCCGCTCAGTGCCGCACCGGCCAGTTCCTGCACCACCGTATCGGCGTGCGTCGCCGGCGTGGCGCGCAGATAGGTGCCCGGGGGCACCCGCTCGCGGTGGCCGCGCAGCACGCCGGAAAGATCGCTCGTCTCGACCTCGCCGGTCACCTCGACGGTCACCTCGGCAACCGGGCCCAGGATCGAGGCGGTTTCCACCCAGTCGCCCGCGCTATCGCGGAAGGCAGCGCCCATCACCGCGCCCGGCACGTTCACCCGCCAGTCGAGCGTGCGCTGGCCGTCAAAACGCGCGGGCGTCAGCCGCAGCGACTGCACCACGCCGCGCATCGGCGGATCGAAGCGATAGGTGGTGTTGTGCGAAACGGTGAGCCTCATCGCGCCTCTCCGCTGAGATAGGTCCGCTGAACGACGTCCGCCACAGCCGCAAGTGCATTGATCATGCGCGAGAGAAACTCGTGCAGCCCTTCCTCGAAGACATGCTCGACGCGCGCCTCGGCGAGTTCCGCATGCAGCGCGCGCGCGGCCTCCTGCGCCGGGCTGCTGCGCCCGTAGCCGCGCGCCAGTCGGTCGAGGTGGTGGGTCAGCGTCTCGACCGAGGTGAGGATTGCGCGCGGCGACTGGCGGTTGAGGATGAGGAAATCGGCGATCTTCTGCGGTGTGATCTCGCCGCCATAGGCCCAGCCGAAGGCCCGTTCCAGCGAGAGCGCCCGCAGGATGGTGCGCCACTGGTAGTTGTCGAGCCCGGAGCCCACGAAGCTCAGGTGCGGCAGCAGCACGAAATACTTCACATCGAGGATGCGCGCGGTCGAATCCGCGCGTTCCAGTGCGCCGCCGATGTTGAGGAAGTCGTAGGCGTCGTTGCGCAGCATGGTAGCCAGCGCCGCACCGCGGATCTGTGCCACGGTATGGATGGCCCAATCGGTCATGTCCGAAAGCGACAGCCGAGAGCGTTCGGTGCGTGCCATCTCTCGCATCTCCTGATGCGCGGTGTTGAGCGCGTCCCACAGTTGGCGTGTCAGTGCCGTGCGCACGATCCGCCCGTTCTCTCTCGCGCGCTCGACGCAGGCGGCTACCGAGGAGGAATTCTTCAGGTCGAAGAAGAGATGCGTCTCGATGTTGCGCTGCACCGGCTCGCCATAGCGCTGTGCGAAATCGGCCGCCGTGCCGCTGGCGCGCAGCACCGCGTCCCATTCGTTGCGAAACCCGCCCGAGGTGTTGGGGATCAGCGCGTTCCTCGCCCCCACTTCCAGCAACCGTGCATTGGCCTCGGCGCGCTCGACGTTGCGGCCGATCCAGTAGAGGTTCGCTGCGGTCCGGCTCAGCATGTGCTCACTCCGCCAGCACCCAGGTATCCTTCACGCCGCCCCCCTGCGAGGAGTTCACCACCAGAGAGCCCGCCTTCAGCGCCACCCGGGTCAGCCCGCCGGGCACCAGCTCGATGCGCTCACCCACCAGGCAGTAGGGCCTGAGGTCCACATGGCGGGGTGCTATGCCCGCCTCGGTGAAGGTGGGCGTGGTCGAGAGCGCCAGCGTGGGCTGAGCGATGTAGTTGGCCGGGTCCGCTCGCAGCTTTGCAGCGAAGTCCTCGAGTTGAGTCCGCGTGGCCTGCGGCCCTACCAGCATGCCGTAGCCGCCCGAGCCATGCACCTCCTTGACCACGAGTTCGGAGAGATGCTCCAGCACATGGGCCAGGTCGTCGGCCTTCGCGCATTGCCAGGTCGGCACATTGGCGAGGATCGGCTCCTCGCCGAGGTAGAAGCGCACCATCTCGGGCACGAAGCAGTAGATCGCCTTGTCGTCGGCCACGCCCGCGCCCGGTGCCGAGCAGATGGTCACGCCTCCCGAGCGGTAGACATTCATCAGACCCGCCACGCCAAGCATCGAGTCGGGGCGGAAGCAGAGCGGATCGAGAAAGGCATCGTCGATGCGCCGGTAGATCACATCGACGCGCTGCGGCCCCTCGGTGGTCCGGATCCACACGAAATCGCCCTCGACGAACAGATCCGCCGCCTCGACAAGCTCCACCCCCATCATGTCGGCGAGAAAGGAATGTTCGTAATAGGCGCTGTTGAAATGCCCCGGTGTCAGGATCACCGCGCGCGGCGCGCCCTCGCATTTTTCGGGCGCGAGCGAATCGAGCGTGCGTTTCAGCAGCGCCGGATAGGTCTCGCGGTTTTCCAGCATGTAGCTCACGCCAGAGGGCGTGCGGCAGTTATCTTCCAGAACGAAGAAGTCATCCGGCCCGGTACGCACGATATCGATGCCGACGATATGGCTGTAGACGCCGCGCGGCGGCATGAAGCCCGCCATGGCCGGCTCGTAGGCCTCGTTGCAATGCACCAGATGCGCGGGAATGACGCCCGCTCGCAGGATCTCGCCGCGCGCGTAGATGTCGGCGAGGAAGGCATTGAGCGCCTGCGCGCGCTGGCGGATGCCCCGCTCCAGCCGGCGCCACTCGGCCGCCGAGAAGACGCGCGGGAACATGTCGAAGGGGATCAGCCGGTCCGGGTCGCCGCCCTCGCCGTAGACCGCGAAGGTAATGCCGATGCGCCGGAAGAGCGCCTCGGCCTCGTGCTGCTTCATGCTGCGCAACTCGGCGGGCATGTCGCGCGCCCAGACATCAAGCCCGGCATAGGGCGGGCGCAGGGCATCGCCCTGATACATCTCGTTGAACGGCGCCTCGCCAGTCATTGCCCGCCCTCCTGCCGCCATTCAATCGACCGGCGGCGCGGCGGTAAAGCCCCTTGCCGCGCCGCGCCGCCCCGGATGCGGGCAACTGCCTGAAAATTGTGCGTCCCAAGCATGCCGTCGCCTGCGATGCGGGTTTTCCCGCCGGGACCGCGGCTCTAGAGTGCGGCCTGACCGGTGGCGGGAGGCGGCGATGAACGAAGTGACCGAAGACACGCCAAGCCTGCGCAGCGAAAACTACGCGCTCGACGCGCAGATGCTGGAGCGCATCCTCGACGCGCTGGAGGACGAGTCCCACGAGGGGCTTGCAGAGTTGCTGGAGCCGCTGCACGCCGCGGACATCGCCGACCTTCTGGAGCAGATCTCCCCCGGCAACCGGCGGGCGCTGCTCGCGCTCTGGCCCGCGGGCATCGACGGCGACGTGCTCTCCGAGCTCGACGAGGGCCTGCGCGAGGAAGTGATCGAGTATCTGCCCCCCGAGGTGCTGGCCGAGGCGGTGCGCGAACTCGATTCCGACGATGTCGTGGACCTCGTCGAGGATCTGGAGCCCGAGCAGCAGGGCGCGATCCTCGGCGCCCTCGACGAGGCCGACCGGGTGGCCGTCGAACAGGCGCTGACCTATCCCGAATACACCGCCGGGCGGCTGATGCAGCGCGAGCTGGTGATGGCGCCCGAGCACTGGAGCGTGGGCGAGGTGATCGACCACATGCGCGCCACCGAGGACCTGCCCGAGCAGTTCTATCATGTCATGCTGGTCGATCCGCGCATGCATGTGGTGGGCAAGGTGGCGCTGGGGCGGATCATGGCCAGCCCGCGGGAGATGCCGCTGCGGCAGATAGCGGAAGAGGACTTCCGCACCATCCCGGTCACCCAGAGCCAGGAGGACGTGGCCTATGCCTTCAACCAGTACCATCTGATCTCGGCGCCGGTGGTCAACGAGGCCGGGCGGCTGGTGGGCGTGATCACCATCGACGACGCGATGGCGGTTCTGAGCGAGGAGGCGGAGGAAGACATCCTGCGCCTCGCCGGGGTGGGCGAGGAAAGCCTCTCGGACCGTGTGCTCGAGATCGCGCGCGGCCGCTTCGGCTGGCTTCTGGTCAACCTCGTCACGGCGATCATCGCCTCGCTGGTGATTGCGCAGTTCGAGGCGACGATCGCGCAGATCGTGGCGCTTGCCGTGCTGATGCCCATCGTCGCATCGATGGGCGGCAATGCGGGCACGCAGTCGCTGACGGTGGCGGTGCGCGCACTTGCAACGCGCGACATCTCGGCCTCGAACCTCTGGCGCGTCGTGCGCCGCGAGGCGGTAGTGGGGCTGATCAACGGGGTCGGCTTCGCGGTAATCATGGGTGTCGTTGCGATGCTGTGGTTCGGCGAGCCGATGCTGGGGCTGGTGATCGGGCTCGCCATGGTCTGCACGATGGTGGCCGCCGGGGTGGGCGGCATCGTGGTGCCGCTTCTGCTCGAGCGTGCGCGCGTGGACCCGGCGCTCGCCTCGGGGCCCTTCGTGACCACGATCACCGATGTGGTGGGCTTTTTCGCCTTCCTCGGCCTTGCCGCGGTGATCCTGCTCTAGTCCCGGTCAACCGTCGAAGAGCGCGCCCTGAGCCTGCGCGCGCGGCGGCTCGAGCCCCAGGTGCCGCCAGGCCCCGGCGGCAAGCACCCGCCCGCGCGGCGTGCGCGCGATGAGTCCCTGTTGCAGCAGGAAGGGTTCGATGACTTCCTCGATCGCGTCGCGGCTCTCAGAGAGCGCGGCCGAGAGCGTCTCGACCCCCACCGGGCCGCCGCCGTAGCTTTCCGCGATGAGCCGCAGATAGCGCCGGTCGGCTGAATCGAGGCCGAGGAGATCGACACCCAGGCGCGTCAGCGCATCGTCGGCCAGCGCCTGCGTTACCCGCCCGTCGCCCTCGACTACGGCGAAATCCACCACCCGTCGCAGAAGCCGCCCGGCGATGCGCGGCGTGCCGCGCGCGCGCCGCGCGATCTCGCGCGCGCCCGCGGGCTCGGCCTCGGCGCCCAGCAGGCGGGCGGCGCGGGTGACGATCTGCTCCAGCTCCTCGGCTGTGTAGAACTCCAGCCGCACGGGGATGCCGAAACGGTCGCGCAGCGGCGTGGTCAGCAGGCCCAGCCGGGTGGTGGCGCCGACCAGCGTGAAGGGCTGC
>PHEG01000231.1:0-2982 GCA_002842835.1 Alphaproteobacteria bacterium HGW-Alphaproteobacteria-2
GGTCGCCACTGCCGCGGCGCACCGCGCAGATGCCTTCCAGGCGGCGGAGTTCCTGATGGATTACCTGAAGTCGCGCGCCCCCTTCTGGAAGAAGGAGATCACCGCCGAAGGTGCGGCCTGGGTGGCGGCGAAGGCCGAGGACGAGACCGCTCTCGGCCGCTGGTAGCGTGGCGTTCAGCCGCCCGCGCGTTCCAGCCGGTCGCGCAGGTCGTCGGCTTCCCAGCGCGCGGCGCGCAGCCCTTCCATGGCGGCGCGCAGTTCTGCCTCGGTCTCGGCAAGCTTGCCGGTCAGCTCCGCCTCTCGCTGCTGGGCGTAGATGATGGCCTCGTCGCGCGTTTCCTCGGCGAGATGCAGCGCCGCGGCCATGCGGTCGAGTTCGGCCATGTCGGCGTGGGTCACGCGGGTGAGCCGGTGGAACACCCAGCAGCCCAGCCAGCCGAGTCCGAAGGCCGCCAGCAGCATCAGCGCGGCGACGAGTACGAATTCGCCCCTATCCATCGACTCCCTCCCCTTCGGCCCGCGCGGGCGGCGGCTTGATCCAGGCGCCCGGTCGATCTCCCTGTGGGGTGATGACAGTGGTCCCGGCGGGCGCGGTCCCGGCGGAGTCCTCGGCGGCTGCCAGCAGGCGGAATTCGATGCGCCGGTTCCGCTCGCGCCCCTCCTCGGTCGCGTTGTCGGCCACCGGCACCGCGGAGCCATAGCCGCGCGCCGTCATGTTGGCGGTCAGCACCCCGCGTGCGAGCAGCGCATCGAGCACCGCCTCCGCCCGCGCCTGGCTCAGCGCGAGGTTCATGCCGTCACGGCCCTGTGCGTCGGTATGGCCGCCGATCTCTACCCGCATCTCGACTTCGGCACAGCCGCGCATCACCTCGGCGATGCGGTCGATCACCAGACCGGCGGCGGCATCGATGGTGGCGGAACCCGGATCGAAGATGATCTGCCCATCGGCCAGCACGGCGGCGACGAGATCCATGCATTCCTGCGGGGTCGGCAGGCTGGCGCGCGGGTCGAGCCGCTCGTCGTAGGTGATGTCGATTTCGGGCGTCTCGCCTTCGGGCAACATCCGCGCCATCGCCTCGGTCACCTGCGCGCTCCGCTCCGGCGCGTCCGACACGCCGCGCAGCGCGACCCTGTCCGGCGTCACCGTCAGGCTGCCGCTGCGCAGCATGGCCAGCCCCTCGAGCCCGGCCAGCACCCGCACCGACCAGCCTTCGGGCAGGCCCGGATCGGTGCGCAGAACGTCGTGCAGCCCGTCCGCACCGAAGCGGGCACGCGCGAAGCTCGCCACCGCCTCGCGCAGCGCCGGGTCGGTCACCCGTCCGCGCAACTGCACCTGCCCCTCGGGACTGCGGGTGGCGGAGAAGCCCATGGCCTCGTCGCCGTCGGCACCGGACTCCGGGGCACTGACGGGGGCTTCGGGCAGAACCGCGCTGAGCGAGAAGACATCGGGCAGCCGCCCGCGCAGCCCGGCCACGGCGCTGTCGAAGAGATCCTGCGCGGCGCCAGGGCGCGCAACGAGCCGCAGATCGGCGTCGGAGAATTCCACCCGCCCGCCGCCCAGGCGCACGACAGCATCGACGGTCGCCTCCACGGCCAGTGCCCAGTCCTCGGTGGGGGCGCCGAGGCCGATCTCGCAGTCCGCGCCCTCGGCCAGCCCGGCGGCGGCAATCGCGGCGAGGATGCGCGCGCGACCCTCCTCGCCTCCAGCCGAACATGCCTCGAGCCGGGGGCCGTCCTCGTCGAGAGCGAAGGCGAAGACGAATGGCGTGATCACGGGCCGCGGCGCCGAGATGTCGAGTGTCAGCGCCACGTCGGGCGGCAGCAGGCGGCGCAGTGCGGCTTCGAGGCGGGTCTTCTCGGTCTGGCTCGCGGCGATGGCCGTGATAGTCACCGCGCCGGCCGCAACCGAAATCTTGCTGTCTCGCATCAGGCCAAGTGCCGTGACGGTGAAATCCACCGCCTCCTGCCATCCGGGCTCCGCTGGCGCGGAGACATGCGCCATCAGGTCCACCACGCCGGTGTTGCCCTCGAGCGCCTTGAGCCGCGCCACCAGCGCCTGCGCCCAGTCGGCGCCCGGCACAAGCCCGATGAGCGAGACGGCGGCGCCGTTCTGCAAAAGCTCCAGCGAGAGCGCGGGTGCCGCGGGCAGCACCGGGGGAGCCACCACGATGCGGTCGCGCAGCCGTGCAGGCGACACCTGCTGTCCGGCAACGCCAAGTGCCGCGAAGCGCTCCGCTTCGTCCGGAGCGGTCCCCGAGACAAAGATCTTCAACCCGTCGGCGCGGACCTCCGCCCAGCCGTGGCCCTCACGCTCCAGTGCCGCCTCGAGCGTCTCGACACCGCGCGTCTCGATGCGTTGCGCGCCGAGCCAGGCCGCGCTCAGTGCCGCCAGCGCGGCGGCAGCCCAGATCGCTGCGAACATCAGCCGTGGCCGGGAGAGGGCGGGAAGGCTGGTCATCTTCATGGCGCGGTCTTAGCCGCGCCGCGTGACCGAGGCAATCACGCTGCCACGGCGGCGGCAAGAAACAGCACGGGGATGAGCCCGGCGTCGCGGTTCGCGCGGAAGAGGTGGAGGCAAACGTCTGCGTCGTCGATGTCGAGGCGGCGCAATTGCCAGTTGAGGTGCCAGCCGAAACCCATCACGCCCGCCAGCGCGAGCACCAGCGCCAGCGGCGAGGCTCCGGCTGGCAGCATCGCGAGCAGAACGGCAAGCCCCATCAACGCCACCGAGGCCACGAGGAACCCTGCCAGCCAGGCACGGGTGCGCGCACCGAAGAGCCGCGCGGTGGATTTCACCCCGATCAGCGCGTCGTCCTCCTTGTCCTGGTGGGCATAGATCGTGTCGTAGAAAAGCGTCCACGCCATGCCCGAGAGGTAGAGCAGCACAGGTGGCCAGCCGAGCCCGCCCGCATGCGCGGCCCAGGCGAGCAGCGCGCCCCAGTTGAAGGCGATGCCGAGGAAGACCTGCGGCCACCAGGTGAA
>PHEG01000231.1:3009-4918 GCA_002842835.1 Alphaproteobacteria bacterium HGW-Alphaproteobacteria-2
GACCTGCCCCGAGGGGATGGGGCGCGAGCGGGTGCGCGCCACCTGCGCATCGAAATGCCGGTCGGTGATGTCGTTCCAGGTGCAGCCCGCGGCACGCATCAGGAAAGCGCCCATGAAGCAGCCCGCAAAGATCCACAGGTCTTCCCAGCGCGGCCCGGCAGGGTCGGCGTTGACGGCGAGCAGAAGCCCCCACCAGCAGGGCAGCAGCAGGAGCCAGGCGCCGATGGGGCGGTCGGCGCGGGAAAGCCGCAGATAGGGTCGCCAGGGCGCGGGGGCGAGGCGGTCCACCCAGTTGCCCTCCACCGCGTCGGCCACGCTGCCCGGCTCTGGCGTCGCACGCTTCGCGGTCATATCCTCGCCCCCATGTCCGATGCCGCCCTCTCGCGCCCCAAGGTCAGGCTTCATGTAACCCAGTCCCTCGGGCAGGGGCAAACGGTGACGCTGGAGCGCGAGCAGGCGCATTATCTCTTCTCGGTGATGCGGCTCGCGCCCGGCGATGCGCTGGCGCTCTTCAACGGGCACGACGGCGAATGGCGCGCGTGCGTGACGGAGGCGGGCAAGCGCAGCGGCACGCTCGTCTGCGAGACGCCGAGCGCGCCGCAGGTGATGCCGCCCGACCTGTGGCTGCTCTTCGCGCCGATCAGGAAGGAGCGCACAGATTTCATCGTCGAGAAGGCCACCGAGATGGGCGCCGCGCGCATCCTGCCGGTGGCGACCGACCACACCAACGCCGCCCGCATAAGGCAGGACCGGTTGCAGGCTCATGCCGTCGAGGCAGCCGAGCAATGCGGCGGCACCTATGTGCCTCCTGTCGATGCATTGCGCCCGCTTGCGGAGGTTCTGGCTGGCTGGCCGGAGGGTCGCCGCCTGATGTTCTGCGACGAGGCACGCGCAGGCCCTGGCCCGGCGCTGGCGGGCGAGGCCCCGGGCCGCTGGGCGATCCTGATCGGCCCCGAGGGCGGCTTCAGCGGGCCCGAGCGTGCGCGCATCGCGGCCCTGCCCTTCGCGCGTCCCGTCGGCCTCGGCCCGCGCATCCTGCGCGCCGACACGGCGGCGGTGGCCGCCCTTGCCCTCTGGCAGGCGGCGCTGGGGGACTGGCGGTGAGCGCGCCGGTAGTGCGGCTGCACCTCTATTTCGCGCGCGAGGCGCCACGTGCCGTGATCCTGCGTCAAGGACCGGCACGGCAGTTCCGCATGATCCTGTGGCACACCGATACCGATGCCTTCGAGGATGGGCAGTGGGTGAAGCGAAAGGTCTACACCGAGCGCTGCGCGATCTCGCCCGACGGGCGGCACTTCATCTACTTCATGCTCGATGGCAAGTGGCATGCCGAAGCGGAGGGGGCCTATACCGCGGTCTGCCGCCCACCGCATTTCACCGCGCTTGCCCTCTTCCCCGAAGGCAGCACCTGGGGCGGCGGCGGTGAGTTCATCGACGCGCGGCATTTCGTGGCCAGCGGTGGCGGCGACATCATCGGAGGCGCGAAGGGGTTGGAGCGGCTGGGGCGCGCGGCGCCGACACCGGAGAACGCCACCGGGCTGGTGCGGGCGGACGGCAGCCGCGCTGCGCTGGCCCCGGACGTGCGCCATAGGCTGCTGGAGGGCGATGGCTGGCGCCCGCCGCTCGACCGCTATGATACTCAGGGCGGCTGTCTCTACCGGCGGCATGGCGGCGGGATGGAGCTGATCCGCGACTTCACCGCCATGCGTTTCGAGGGGGAGGCGCCACCATGACGGGCTTCGTTCGCCCCGAACTCGCGGCGACGTTCGCCCGCTACCGCGAGGCCGGGATCGGTGCCGGTCTCGCGGTAGCGGGGCTGTATGGCATGGTGACGCAGCATGGCCTCACCTTCTATCTCTCCCTGCTTGCCCTTCCGGCGGGGCTCGCGCTCCTGTGGGAGGGGATATAC
>PHEG01000232.1 GCA_002842835.1 Alphaproteobacteria bacterium HGW-Alphaproteobacteria-2
CTCGGGCGCGTCGGCCAGTTTCGGGTCGGGGCCGAAGGAATATTCCACCCCGTCCTTTTCCTCCGCCTGGGTCAGGATGTTGTTGGCCCGCCTGAAGCCCAGCAGCAGGTTCTCGCCGTCGTCGGTTTTCAGGAACGCCGCCAGCACCTCGACACGCTTCACCAGCAGGGTCAGGTCGTCATTACCCGGCATGGCAAGACAGGCGTCGATGACATCGTGGCGGATGCCCTGCTCGCGGAGATAAACCTTGAGGCGGTCGTGGAGGAAGGCGAGGAGGTTCGCGCGATCAAATTTGCTGGATACCGCGCGCTCTGCATGCTCTTGATACTGCCCAACCTCAAATTCGTAATTCCAATAATCGCCATATTCTTTTGCGAGCTCAGGATTGCGCAACCTCCAGAATAAATCTGTGGCTGCCATATCTGACAACATGGCGTCGTCACCCAAATCCCCGATTTTGTCATCTAGCGATTCAGGGTCGATCAAAATGCCCTCTACTTGCGACGCTATGAGCGCGAATTTATCACGTTCACGATGATATCTGGCGAGTTGTTCCTTTTGCCGACGTTCGTTGTGCTGCTGCGCCGCAATAGATATCGTCTCATGCAGTCCGACACGCACCCCATTCCCCACCACCAACCGGATCACCCCCAACCCTGCCCGCCGCAGCGCGTAGGGGTCTTTCGAACCCGTGGGCTTCTCGTCGATCGCCCAGAACCCCGTCAGCGTGTCGATCTTGTCGGCCAGCGCCACCGCTACCGACACGGGCGCAGAGGGCACCGCGTCGCCCGGCCCCAGCGGGCGGTAGTGTTCCTCGCAGGCTTCCGGCACGCCGTCGCCATGCCCGGCGGCCTGCGCATAGTAGCGCCCCATCACCCCCTGCAACTCCGGAAACTCGCCCACCATCGCCGATTGCAGGTCGGCCTTGGCCAATCGCGCGGCCTCCACGGCGAGGTCCGGCGCGGCCCCGACAAGCGGCGCGATCCCGCGCGCCAATGCACAAATCCGCTCTACCCGCTCCGCCTGAGAGCCCAGCTTCGCATGGAAGGTCACATCGGCCAGCCCCGCCGCCATACCTTCCATCCCCTTCTCACGAACGAGCCGCAGATCATTCTCCCAGAAGAACTTCGCGTCGCTGAGCCGTGCCGCCAGAACACGCCCGTTCCCGGCCAGGATCGCAGCGCCGCCGTCTGCCGTTTCGCGGTTAGCCACTATCACAAATCGAACTATCCTCCCTGTCTTCTGGTCGCGCACGGAAAAGAATTTCTGATGCGTGCGCATCGAGGTCTGAAGCACTTCGGGCGGCAGGTCGAGGAACGCATCGCCGATCTCGCCCATCAGCACCACGGGCCATTCAACCAGCCCGGCAATCTCCGAGAGCAGGCCCCTGTCCTCCCGCAGCTTCGCCACGTAATCGTCCCAGCCGGTGACCGCGAAAGGCTCCCCCGCCATGAAGCGGTGGCCGCGCGTGACATCGCCCGCGCGGATGCCGTCGATCTCCAGATCCACCACCTGGGCCCCGCCCTCGTCGGACAGGATGCACAGGATCGAATGCAGCGGCCGCACCCAGCGCAGGCTGCCTTCCCCCCAGCGCATCGACTTGGGCCAGGGAAAGCCCCTTACCGCGACCTCCACCACCTCGGCCACGATTGCCGCCGCCGGACGGCCCGGTGTGACAATCTCGGCCAGATAGACCGCACCCTTCTTATCCTCCTGCACCCGCAGCGCCTCGCGCGCGACGCCCGCAGAACGCAGAAAGCCCTCTATCGCCGCCTCGGGCGCATCCACCCGCGGCCCGCGCCTCTCCTCACGCCGCTCGGGCGCCTGCGCACTCAACCCCTGCACCGAGAGCGCAAGCCGCCGTGGCGTGGCATGGGCCACGGCCCCCGCATAGATGAGCCCGGCCTCCATTAGCCCGCCGGTGACCAACCGCTTGAGATCGGCCGCCGCGCGCGGCTGCATGCCCGCCGGGATTTCCTCCGAGAAGAGTTCGAGCAGAAGATCGGGCATGTTCTATTTCTCCAGGAACTCTTCGCCGAGCTGGTGCCAGGCAAAGCCCCGCCCGTCGGGGTAGATCGCCAGCACGCGGTCCGCTCCGGAGGCGATCTCGCGCGCGCCGAGGAAGGCCGTGGCACGCCCGGCTGCGAGATCGCGCGCGATGCTCTCCGCATCGAAGCAGGAAAACCAGCCCGGGGCAACCAGCGGCTCGGCGCGGTCGTAGCCCGGCAGATCGGGAGGCAGGTAGGGCGGCGGCGCATCGACCCGGAAGCAGGCCCTGAATTTCAGCGGGCTTGTCGTGGCGTCGATCGCCCGAACCTCAGTCACCGGAAGCGCAATCGGCATGCCATCAACATCCAGGACCCCAATCTGCACGGCCTCGGGCGGCAGCGTGCGATAATAGGCGCGGGTCTGGAAATACCACAGGGCCGCGCCGAACAGCAGCGCGAAAATGATCAGGAAGAGTGCCACCCAACGCCCGCTCACGGCGCCGCGCCCCCCGCTTCGGTGCGCATCCAGGCTTCCGCGCAGGCGCGCGCCAGCGCCCTCACCCGGCCGATATAGGCCTGCCGCTCGGTCACCGAGATCACGCCGCGCGCATCGAGCAGATTGAAGATATGGCTGGCCTTTATGCACTGGTCATAGGCGGGCTGCGCCATCACGATGCGCCGCCCGGCGGCATCGGTTTCCCCGGCCTCGAGGATACGGCGGCACTCCGCCTCGGAATCCCACCGTAGCGAAGCGGGATCGACGCGCCGGGGTCGTTGAAGGGCATGTCCATCACATGGTCGATGCCCAGCACATACATCGCCAGCCGCTCCAGCCCGTAGGTCAGCTCGCCCGAGACGGGGTGGCAGTCCTGCCCGCCGACCTGCTGGAAATAGGTGAACTGGCTCACCTCCATGCCGTCGCACCACACCTCCCAGCCGAGCCCCCAGGCGCCCAACGTGGGGCTTTCCCAATCGTCCTCGACGAAACGGATGTCGTGCAGCTCGAGGTCGATTCCGATGGCGGCGAGCGAGCCGAGGTAGAGATCCTGCAGATCGGGCGGCGAGGGTTTGATCAACACCTGATACTGGTAGTAATGCTGGAGCCGGTTGGGGTTCTCGCCATAGCGCCCGTCGGTGGGCCGCCGCGAGGGCTGCACATAGGCCGCCGCCCAGGGCCGCGGGCCCAGCGCGCGCAGCGTGGTGGCCGGATGAAAGGTGCCCGCCCCCACCTCCATGTCATAGGGTTGCAGGATCGCACAGCCCTGCGCCGCCCAATAGGCCTGAAGGCGGAGAATCACCTCCTGGAAGCTCCGCGGTCTGTGCTCGGCGCTGCCGCTCATCCTGCCCTCCGGTGCACGGGGAAACCGGGCCCTCCATAGGCAAGCGGCCTGCGGCGGTCAATCGTCCGCGCGGGCCGAACGGCAAGCCGTTCCCCGGCACTGGTTTTTTCCCGCCTGCCGGGCTATCTGGGCGAGAGCGACAGATGGGGTGGACATGAAGTATCTATTGCTGGCCGCGTGCATGATGGTCCTTTCTCTGCCGGCTGCGACCGCCACAGCGCAAACTGCCGTCCTTCAGGCCCCAGAGGCCGCACCTGAGGAGACGCTGAACGAGGCCTACCGCAGCGAGGCCACGCTCGACGCCGAGACGCGGCGCGAGTTGCAGCGTGCACTTGCCTGGTTCGGGTTCTATGCATCGGGCATCGACGGCGCCTTCGGGCGCGGCACGCGCATGGCCATGGCCGCCTGGCAGCAGGCCAATGCGCTCGAGGAGACCGGGGTCCTGACGACGCGCCAGCGCGTCGCGTTGCTCGACGCCTTCGCGCAGGCGCGCGCCCGGCTCGGGATCGCGCCCCATGTCGATACCGCGGCGGGCATCGCGCTCGACTGGCCGCTCGCGCTTCTGCGCTTCGACCGCCACGAACCGCCCTTCGCGCATTTCGAGGCGCGTGGTCCCGAGGGCGTGCGGGGCTTTCTGATCAGCCAGCCCGGCGATGCGGCGGCGCTGGCCGGGCTCTACGACGTGCTTCAGACACTGGCCGTCATCCCGGTGGAAGGCGATCGGCAACTTGGGCGCAACGGCTTCACCATCACCGGTGCCGACGCCACGCGCGCCGCGCATGTCTGGGCGCAGCTTTCCGGCGGGCGGATCAAGGGCTTCGCCCTGATCTGGCCACGCGCGCTCGACGCCGAGATGCAGCGCGCGGTGGCACAGGCACGCGCGAGCTTCCGCGACACGGGCGCCGCCGTGCTCGACCCGCTGCTTGATGGGCCGGGCAGCCGCCTCGACGGGATCGATCTCGTCGCCGGGCTGGAA
The DNA here is from genome assembly GCA_002842835.1 of Alphaproteobacteria bacterium HGW-Alphaproteobacteria-2. GTDB lineage: Bacteria > Pseudomonadota > Alphaproteobacteria > Rhodobacterales > Rhodobacteraceae > PHEG01. Next base: position 4,305 of record PHEG01000232.1, read on the forward strand.
ATCCGGCGGCCGCGCTTCACCCGTTCGGGCGTCTATCTCGACGCCGAGGGCAGCGTGCTGACCGCCGCCGAGGCGGTGGCGGGCTGTGCGCAAGTTACGCTCGATCATGACATCGAGGCGGAGGTGGTGCTCATGGATGCCACGCTCGGCATCGCGGTCCTGCGTCCGCGTACGCCGGTCTCTCCCCTCCGCCGGGCCGTGTTCGCCGATCGCGAGCCCGGTCCAGGCAGCGAAGTGGCGGTGGCGGGCTATTCCTTCGGCGGCGCGCTTTCGGCGGCCTCGGTGGTCTGGGGGCGGGTCGCGGCCGACACGGGCCCCGGCGACGCGGCCAGCCTGCGCCGACTCGCGCTCGACGCAACGCCGGGCGACACCGGCGGGCCGGTGCTGGACGCGGGCGGAACGGTGGCGGGACTGCTGCTGGGTGCGGGCGGCACATCTCGCAGCCTCCCCGAGGGTGTGCAGTTCGCCGTGACGGCACAACCTATCGTGGCCCGGTTGCGCGCAGCGGGGCTCATGCCAGAGACGGCCGCAGGCCCGTCCGCGATGACGCCCGAACATCTGGCCAACGCTGCGCGCGAGATGACGGCGCTCGTCTCCTGCTGGGACAACTGAGGGGAACGCCGCTCAGGCCCGCCAGAAGCGGACGGTGAACAGCACATAGACGGAGATCAGTTCGAGCCTCCCGACGAGCATTCCCGCGATCATCAGCCATTTCGCGGTCAGCGGGAAGCCGTCCACCGCGCCGGTGGGCCCCACCTCGGGGCCGAAGGCCGGGCCGATGTTGGCGATCGCTGCCCAGGCCGCGGTGATCGCCGTGCGAGTCTGAAGTCCGGTCAGCGCCAACGCCAGCGTAAGCAGCGTGAAGCTGAGAAAGAAGAGCGTGAAGAAGACCATCACCGCGCTGATCACGTCCTCGCCGAGCGTGCGCCCTTCGTAGCGGACGGGAAATACCCCGCTCGGTGCGTGGATGCGCCGCAGTTGCGCCCGGATCGCAGCAAACAGCACCTGGTAGCGGAAGACCTTGACCGAGCAGGCCGTCGAGGAGGTGCAGCCGCCGATCAGCCCGATGGTGAAGAGCACGACGAAGGGAAATGGCCCCCAGGCGGTGACATCGACGCTGCCGTAGCCGGTGCCGGAAAACAGCGAGACGGCGTTGAACAGCGCCTCGCGCAGGGCGGGCTCGAAAGGCTGGCGCTGCGCCAGCACGAGCCAGGCGACGATCAT
>PHEG01000233.1 GCA_002842835.1 Alphaproteobacteria bacterium HGW-Alphaproteobacteria-2
ATGTCGAGATTGAGATCCTTAACGACGAGCGTCTCGCCGTCGTAGCTTTTCTGAACGCGGTCGAAACGAACAAACGGCTGTGCGGACGAATCCGGCAACACGGCACCCCTCTCTGTCGGCCGACACTCCTGGTGCCGGTTCTCTGAAGCGTTTTTTGTTGTCTTTCCCGCACTCCGCGGGACGCGGCATAACCGTAGCATGGAATCCGCGGACATCAACGTGCAACATAAATTCCTTTCCCCACGACCGTTTGCGCCGCTTTGGCGCGCGAATCCGGCATCTCCGGGCGAAGGGCGCGGGGTAAAGCCTGCGTGAGACCGCTGGCAATGGGCGCGCGGCAGTCGCCGGGCTGCTTGGCGTGGACGCGGCGGTGCGCGCGCGGCTGGTGGCGCTCGGCGCCGCACTGCCCGAGGCGACCGGTATCGCCGCGGCGGGCCTGCGCCTGCGCGCGGGCGTTCGCCGCATGGGCGATGCCGCCGCGGACATGCGCCTGCTGGAGGAGCGCATGCGCGCGCGCTCGACCGAGGGGCAGAGGCTGCTGGAACGGCTGAGCCACGGAGCTCAGCCGCAGGCCGACGCCTGATCTGCCGTTCAGCCCGGCTGCTTCACCCGGCGCAGGTAGGGCAGCACGCGCTCGAAGCCGCCGAAACGTTCCTCCGCCTCCGCATCCGAGACCGCCGGCGTCACGATGACGTCCTCACCCTGTTTCCAGTTGGCAGGCGTTGCCACCTTGTGCTTGGCGGTCAGCTGGATCGAGTCGATCGCGCGCAGGATCTCGTCGAAGTTCCGCCCGGTGGTCATCGGGTAGGTCATCGACATCTTGATTCGCTTGTCGGGGCCGATGACGAAGACGGTGCGCACGGTGGCGTTGTCGGCGGGCGTGCGGCCCTGGGAAGTGTCGCCTGCCTCGGCGGGCAGCATGTCGTAGAGCTTGGCGACCTTCAACTCCGGGTCGCCGATCATCGGATAGTGCACAGCATTTCCCGTCAGGCTCTCGATATCGGCCTTCCAGCGGTGATGATCGGCGACCGGATCGACCGAGATGCCGATCAGCTTGACGTTGCGGCGCGCAAATTCCTGAGCGAGTCCGGCCACGAGCCCCAGCTCGGTTGTGCAGACCGGGGTGAAGTCTTTCGGGTGACTGAAGAGCACGGCGTACCCGTCGCCGATCCAGTCGTGGAAGCGGATACTGCCCTCCGTTGTATCGGCGGTGAAGTCGGGGGCAATGTCATTGATGCGCAATCCCATCGGGGTCTCCTCTTGCTCGATTCTGCTCGCCGCAAGCTATACCCCAGGCGGGACCCGTTCCACCCTTGCCCGCTTACGGCATGCAGGAACGCCGGGGGCGTGCCACCCCCGGCGCATCCGCGCTCTGATCGAGTCGATCTCAGCGATAGCTGTACTGGCCGCCACCGTAGCCGCCGCCACGGCGCGAGCCAGAGTGATAGCCGTGGCGATAGCCTGCGCGATAGCCGTAGCGCGGCGCCGGGGAGTAACGCGGTCCGTAGCCGTAGCCACGCGTGGCATAGGGCCTGTGGTGATAGCCGGGCTTATATCTGTTGCCGTGCGAACTGGCGATGGCGGTGCCGATGATCGCCAGCGCCGTGGCGCCGATGATGATCTTGGCATAGTCGTCGCCCGCCCGCGCCTGGGTGGCGGTGCTGGTCAGACCGGCAATCGCGATGGCCGCCGCAAGGGCGGTGGCAATGAAGCTGCGTTTCATGTCTCATTCCTCCGTTTCTCTGCCCGGGGTCACCAGGGCCTGGTCTGTGCCCCCTCTTCCGAGCCTGACCCGGTTGCGGGGTGGGCGCCGGTGAAGACATCCCGAAACTGGCGACGAAGACAGTGACAAGCAAAAGCACCGGGATGTCTCCGGATAACAAACGCGGCCGAGGCCGGATTCCGTCACCGGTCAGCGGATAACAGGCGGCCGGTCGCCGCTTTGCGGGATGCGACCGGCCCAATCAACCCAAGGAGCTTCCCGGCAACCCTCGCGGCAGAGGGCGTCACCCGTCGTGCGGACCAGAAAGGAAGCGGGGCGCAACCCGTTGCGCCCCGCCATGCCCTGCCTGCCTCGATTTTCCCGTCGGGTAGTCCGGCCGCATCGTTGTCAGCGGCGACCGCCACCGCCACCGCGGCCACCGCCGAAACCACCACCTCGGCCGCCGCTAAAGCCTCCACCGCTGCGCCCCCCCTGGAAGCCACCGTGCCGACCATTGCCGCCACCGCCTCTGAAACCATCCCGACCACCACGAAATCCGCCGCCGAAGCCACCGTGCCGGCGTTGGCCACCACCATGGAACCCCTGCCGACGGTGGCCGCCGTAGTATCCATAGCTCGGATAGCCGTATCCGCCATAAATGAGCCCCGAAAGCAGCCCGGCGCCGTATCCGTAATGACCATAACGGTAATGATCGGCGGCGGCGGGCTTGGCGCCCACCGTGATGCCCGCCAGCGCAAGGCCCATCGCAAGCGCTCCTGTCATGAATATCTTTCGCATGTCGTCTCCCTTCTGCATCCGGTCCGGCCGATGGCCGGAACCCGGACGGCGGTTGACGTCCCCCTCTCGCGCGGTGCCGGGGGTCTGGGGCCGCTTGGCGCCGCAACATCATGTAAGTGGTGTCAGAGGCATTCGTCATGCAATGACAGGACGCGGACATGTGATGGCCGGCGAGCCCCGGCATGCCGCAAGCCGCGGATATTGCATATCTTGGCAGCGGCACGCATGTTCCGAAGCATGATGAAGAAAACCGCAGTTTCCCTCGGTCTCGCCGCGCTCCTCGCACTGCCACTGCCAGCAGCGGCGCAGGACTGCTATGCGGATTACAAGGCGCGCAAGGGCTCACCCATGAGCCTGCATTACGGCGTCATCGAGTTATCCGGCCAGGCCTGCCGTGATCCGCAGGAGGCCTGGGAGAAGGTCTCGCGCCGCATCGGCCGCGACGGCTGGCAGTTGCTCGCCATCGTTTCGGTGTTC
>PHEG01000234.1 GCA_002842835.1 Alphaproteobacteria bacterium HGW-Alphaproteobacteria-2
CCGCGATCTCGCCCAACTTGAGGCAGATCTCGCCCGTCTCTCGGGCGCCGCCGACCTGATCGCCCGGCTGCGGGCCGAGCCGACGGTCGAGGGTTTTCTAGTCGCACTCGCCGGGGCGACGCGGCTGGCGGAGACCCAGCCGGGCGGCATGGCGGCGCTCGATCCGGTTCTGGCCGAGGCGGCGGCGGTCTGGCAGGCGGCGCGCGTCGGGCAGGCACGGCCCTTTTCGTGGCAACGCGCCTTCGCGGGCGGCGATACCGGCGGGTCCACAGTCTGGCTCTCGGTCGCTCCGCGGCTCGACCTGCGGCTGCTCAGCCCCGCGGAACCTGCACTTGAGGCTATCGCACAGGCGCAGGCTGACCTGCCGCCAGATCTGGCGCAGGGCGTGCGGCTCTCGGTGACCGGCGAGGCAGCGATGCGCGCCGAGGAGATGGACAGCGTCATCGCCGGGCTGGGGCTGTCCTTCGCGGTCTCGATGGGACTTGTGGCGGCGATCCTCTGGCTCGGCCAGGGCGGCGGGCGCGCGGGGGCGGCGCGCGCGGTGCTCACGCTCGCGGTGATGTTGGCCGCGCTCGTGCTGACTACCGGCTTCGCTGCCGTCGCGCTGGAGCCGCTCAACCTCATCTCGGTGGCATTCGTGGTGCTGATGGTGGGGCTTGGGGTCGATTTCCCGATCCACTTCCTTGCGCATCTGCGCGGGGCGGGTGCGGGCGGGGCGGGTGCGGTGGCGCACCGCCACGGCGGCGCGCTGGCGCTGGCGGCGGCGACCACGGCAGCGGGCTTTCTCGCCTTCGGCGCGACCGATTTCATTGGCCTTGCGCAACTCGGCCTGATCGGCGGCGCAGGCGTGCTGATCGCCTTCGCGGTGACGCTGACCGCGCTGCCCGCCGCCGCGGCGCTCTGGCCGGTGTTGGGGGGCGCGGCGACCACCGAACCCGCGGTCCCGACAGCGCCGCAACGGCAGCGGGTGCTTTGGCGCGGGGCGGCGGGCGCGGCGCTGGCCCTCGCTGCGACCGCAGTAGCGCCGCAGGCGCGCTTCGATGCCGACCCGCTGCACCTGCGCCCGGCGGACGCCCCTGCCGCACGCGCCTTCGCCCGCCTCGCCGAAGAGCCTGAAACCTCGCCCTACCGACTCAACCTACTGGTTGCCGACGCGGCCGAAGCCGCACGCCTTGCCGACATGCTGGAAGTGCTGCCGGAGGTGGCGGACGCGCTCTGGCTCGGGGCCTTCGTGCCGTCCGGGCAGGAGGCGAAACTCGAGCTCATCGACCTCGCCTGGCCTTCGGTCCAGCACGCGCTGGAGGGCCGCCCGTCGCAGACGAGCGCAGGCGGGGCAGAGATGCGCACGGATCTCGTCGCGCGGCTGGACACGCCGGACGCGGGCCCGGGCGCCGCGGCAATGGCGCGCGAACTGGCGGCGGGCGACCCGGCCGGGATCGCGTCTGCGCTCTTTCGTCATTTCCCGGCGCTGATCGCGCGGCTCACCGCGCTGCGCGATGTCGGTCCCGTGACGCAGGCCGATCTGCCCGAGACCCTGCGCGCCCGCTATCGGGCTGCGGACGGGCGGCTGCGAGTCGAAATCCTGCCGCGCGACGACCTGCGCGACGCAGTGGCAATGGGCGCCTTCGTGACGGCGGTGCATGGTGCAGCACCCGGGGCTGCGGGCACACCCGACGAGATAACCGGTGCGGCGGCTACCGTGGGCCGGGCGCTTCTCACCGCCGCCACCCTGGCGCTGGCCGCTACCCTCGCGCTCGTCGGCCTGGCCACGCGGCGGCTGTCGACCACCATCGCGGTGGCTGCCCCGATCGTGGCGGCGGCAGCGGTGACGGCGGCGGCGAGCGTGATGCTGGCCATGCCCTTCAACTACGCCAACATGATCGTGCTGCCGCTGCTCTTCGGCTTCGGCGCCGATACCGGCATATACCTTGCCCGGGCAGCGGCGGGCGACGCGCACGCCGCCTTCCGCTCGGCTACGCCGCGCGCCGTGGCGGTGAGCGCGGCCACCACGGCTGCCGCCTTCGGCGCGCTGGCGCTCTCCGAACATCCCGGAACCGCCAGCATGGGCGTGATGCTGGTCATTTCCCTTGCGGCCGTGGTGGCCATGGCCTTTACCCTGACACCGGCAATTCTCGCCCTCGCCGCGCCCGAACCGGAGCCCCGCCGATGATCGCCGCCCCCGCCCGCCTTGCCGCCGCGCTTCTCCTCGTCGCGCTCGCCGCGCTGCCGCTCGCCGCTCAGGCACCAACCGCACCCGAACCTCCCGAAGCGCTGGCGCGGGCGCATGTTTCGGCGCTGGTCGGCGCGGTCCATGCCGCGCGGATCGAGGACGGTGACACACCTGCGGCACGCGCGCGCATCCGCGCCGCCGTCGCCGAGTCCTTCGACCTCGCGCTCTGGCGCCGCGCCGTTCTGGGCGAGCGCGTCGGCGCCTTCGGCGCGACCGACCTTGCCGCCTTCGATGCCGCCTTGCCGGGCTATTTCGCGGCGCTCTACCTGCGCTACTTCGCAGGCAAGGCGGGGCGCGCGCCCGAAGTGGGCAGCGTGCGCCCGGGGAGGGGCGACCATTTCGTCGCCGTGGCGATGCGCCATGAGGAACTGGGCGATCTCGACCTGCTCTACCGCGTGCGGGTGCGCGAGGGGCGCGCGCAGGTGCTCGACGTGATCGTGGGCGGGATCTCTTTTGCGATCATGCACCGCGAGGAGTTCGGCGCACTGATCGACCGGAAGGGCCCCGCGGCACTCGTCGCCTACCTTGACGAAAACGCGATATGACGCGCGGGGGGTTGTCCGTTGCGCGCCAGGACAGCATGTTACCCCCCAGCGCGAGGGCACAGGAGAGCCGCATGCACACGCCGATCCGCCAGCAGATCGACATCGCCCGCTACATCCTGGGCCAGCGGCTGCGCGGCAATCGGCGCTATCCGCTGGTGCTGATGCTGGAGCCGCTCTTTCGCTGCAACCTATCCTCAACCGTCGCCTCAGCCCCGAGGAATGCTGGCGGGCGGCCGAGGAATGTGGCGCGCCTGTCGTCGCCATCCCGGGTGGCGAGCCGCTCATACACCGCGAGATCGGCGAGATCGTGGCCGGGCTGGTGGCACGGCGGAAATATGTCTCGCTCTGCACGAACGCGCTGCTGCTGGAGAAGAAGCTGCACCTCTTCACCCCGTCGCGCTACCTCTTCTTCTCGGTGCATCTCGATGGGCTGCGCGAACGGCATGACGAGGCGGTGTGCCAGCAGGGCGTGTTCGACAAGGCGGTGCGCGCCATCAGGGCGGCGCAGGACGCGGGCTTTCAGGTCAACGTCAACGCGACCATCTTCGAGGGCCATCCGGCCGGGGAGCTGGTCGATTTCCTCGACTACGCCACGGCTCTGGGCGTGGGCATCTCGATTTCGCCGGGCTTTGCCTACGAGCGTGCACCGGACACCGAGCACTTCCTCAACCGCCGACGCACCAAGGAGTTCTTCCGCGAGGTCTTCCGGCTTGGCCGCGCGCGCGGTGCGCGCTGGTCGCTGCGAGAAATGCGCCGACTGCATGGCCCATTGCGGCTACGAGCCCACGGCGGCAGCCGAGGCTCTGGCGGCACCCTGGAAACTGATCGGGGTGGGGATGCGGGGCCCGCGCACGGAGGGCCCGATGGCGCCGGAGATCGAGCTTGCTGCGGCACGCCGCTCTGAGGACCATCACGAGCGCATCGTCGAAGCTGCGCTGGCACAGAGGCGAGCGGTCTGAGCCGCCGAGGACAGTGGCTCGGACCGGTCGGAGTATCGCCTTTCGCGCCACGTCGCGGACCGGATCGCCCGAGGCCGGGTTCATACCGCTTCTCACAGCGCCGGACACATGTGCGCACCAGCGCTGAGGCGCGCGTGACGGCGCGCTATTCGGCGCGCGGTCGCACGCCCCCGGTCAGCAGTCTCGCAACGGTGGCCCGGTCGAGATAGCCGGTGACCGCCAGCCCGGCGTCGCGCTGGTAGCGGCGGATGGCGCGCCGCGTATTGCGGTCGAAACTGCCGTCCACCTGCCCGGGCTCCAGCCCCAACGCGTCGAGCCGCGCCTCGACCAGCCGCAGCGCCATGGGCGTGAGCCCCAGAGCATCCTCGCGCGCCTGAAGCGCGGCATCGTCTGGCCCGCCCCCGCCCGGCGGCGGGCCGCCGACCCCGCGCAACTCGTCGATGCGGCGCCGGGCGAAGAGCGCGAAGCGGCTCTCGGGGTAGCGGTTTAGGAAGGCGACATAGGCGGGGACAGTGTCGCGCACGCGGGCAGCTTCCCAGGCGCGGCGCTCCTCGGCGCGGGCGGCGGCCAGCGCCTCTGCCTCGATCCGATCGAGCGCCGCGCGTGCCTCGTCGGCGTGCAGCCCGTCGGGAAAGTTCGCCAGGTAGTCGCGCAGCCCGGCTTCGCTGCCACCTGCACCGGCTCGTGCCCAATAGGCGCGGTCGGCGCGCTCGGCGGCAAGGCGGCGCTGGCGTGCCTCTTGCTCCAGTTGCGCAGCGCGGGCCGCGGCCTGCTGGCCCAGCCGCGCGCGCTGCGGCGCGTCGAGAAAGCCGGTGGGCTCCAGCCCGCTGCCGCGCTGCCAGGCGGCGATGGCCGCGCGTGTGCCGCGCCCGAAGATGCCGTCGATGCCGCGCGGGTCGTGGCCGAGCACCGAGAGTTCGCGCTGCACTGCGCGGCGTGCCTCACGGTCGAGCCCCAACGCCGCCTCGATCGTCTCGGGCGTGGGCGCGGCGGGCGGCGCCACCTCGGCCAGCCGTGAGCGCGCGGTGGTGGCATTGGGACCGGCAGGGTAGCGGTCGAGGTAGAGCGCATAGGACTCCGGCGTGCCGATGTCCTCCACCGCCTGCCAGTAGCCGGCTTCGGCAACCGCTTCCGGGGGCGGCGTGCCTGTGCCTGGCGCCATCCCGGAAAGCCCCGTCAGGTCGGAGATGAAACCGCTGGCGCGCACGCCCGGCCCTGCCGCCGCCAGCGCCGCGGCAAAACTCGTCTCCGGCCGCAGCAGCCCGTCGCGCAAGAGCGCGTCGAGTTCAACAACCGGCCCTTCGGCCAGCAGCACCCCTTGCGGCGCAGCCAGCCCACCCGGCCCCTCGGCAAGCCCTGTGCCCAGCGAAAGCCCGGCAGGCGCATGGCCCAGCAACACCGCCGCCCCGCCCGGCTTCTGCCCGGCGAGCAGCAGCACCGACGACAGCGCCAGCCCCTGGCGCGCCACGCCGATGGCATCGGGACGGGCCGCATCGGCGGCGAGGAGCCAGCCGTCGCCACCGCCATGGGCGAAGCGCCCGGCGAGGAAGACCAGCACCCTGTCGGCCCCCTCCAGCCGGTCGGCCAGGCGGCGCAGCACCGGCTCGGCGTCCTGAGCGCGCAGATTGCGCAACGTCACCACCGACCAGCCCGCCCGCGTCAGCCCGACGGCCGCCTCCGTTACCCGCGCCGCCTCGGGCATGTCGGGCTGTGCGCCATAATCGGAGTTGCCGATCACCAGCGCGACATTCTCGGCACGCACCGCATGCGCCGAAAGCACGGCCAGCGCCGCCGCGAACAGAACCGTGAGCCGCATCGCCCCACCCTCCCCGTCAGCGAGATCAATCGTAAACTCTACGGTCCTCGATCACCTTTCCGTCGTTGGGCAGACTGCCGGGTGGCACGATCGCAATCGCACCCTTGAGTTTCAGCACCTCGACGACGGTCTTCTCGAGCGCCTGCACGTCGCAGGCCTCGGCCTCCACCTGCACGGTCATCACATCGCGCGCACCCTCGCGCGTGGCGACGACGCGTGCACGGACGACCTGCGGGTGGCGGGCGACGAGATCGGCCACCTGCTCGGGGCGCACGAACATCCCCTTGATCTTGGTCGTCTGGTCGGCGCGGCCCATCCAGCCCCTGATGCGCATGTTGGTGCGCCCGCAGGGCGATTGCCCCGGCAGCACCGCCGACAGATCGCCGGTGGCGAAGCGGATCAACGGATAGTCGTGGTTGAGCGTGGTCACCACCACCTCGCCCACCTCGCCCTCGGGCACCGGATCGCCGGTGCCGGGGCGCACGATTTCCACGATCACGCCCTCGTCCACGATCATGCCCTGCTGCGCCGGACTCTCGTAAGCGATATTGCCGAGATCGGCAGTCGCATAGCACTGCAGGCAGAGGATGCCGCGCGCAGCGTATTCCGCCCGCATCGCGGGGAAGAGCGCCCCGCCGCCCACCACTGCGCGTTTCAGCCGCGATAGGTCGAGACCCATCTCGTCGGCCTTGTCGAGGATCATCTTCAGGAAATCCGGCGTGCCGGCATAGGCCGTGACGCCCACATCGGCGGC
>PHEG01000235.1 GCA_002842835.1 Alphaproteobacteria bacterium HGW-Alphaproteobacteria-2
CCTTCACCACGATCACCGAGGGCCGCTCCTCGAAGCGCTTCCAGCCATCGGGGGTTTCGTATTCCGCCGGATTGTCGGGGTTCAGGCGCTCGATCAGCAGGTCCTGATCGTCGAGATAGGCCGTGGTCAGCCCCCAGCCGAGCCGCGCGCTGCGCCCCGTGAGCACGAGCGGCATGCCCGGGATGGTGCCGCCGATCACTCCGCCCGAGGCCAGTTCCAGCCGCGCGAGATACCAGATCGCGGGCGCCGAGAAGCCCAGATGCGGGTCGTTGGCCAGAAGAGCCCCGCCAGAGGCCGAGGCCTGAGCCGCCGCCGCCCAGGCGTTGGAGGCGCCGGCCAGGGAACGCGGCGCCCAGGGCGCCAGCACATCCTCGGGCACCCCGCCGCCGACCAAGGCATGGCGCGGCAGGCCCGGGAAGAGCGCCGCGAAATCCGGCAGCGCGACGATCGGCTCGCCCGGTGCATCGGGCATCAGGTCGCGCAGCCGTTCGGGCGGCAGCACCAGCGCCGCCTGCGCACGCAGCACCTCGTCGGCCAGATGCGCCGAGAGCCGGTACGCCATGATCTTGAGCACCGCCACGCTGTCGGCGGGCCGCCAGGGTGCTATCTCGGGATCGAAGAGGAAGAACTCGGGCGCGCCGCGCCCCAGCGCCTCGGCATTGACCTGCGCGATACGCGCGTTAACGCCCGCGGCGTAGGCATCGAGCGCCGCCTTCCGACAGCCGCCCCTGCGCCGTGCGCCGCAGCATCGTCATCTGCCAGAGCCGGTCCTGCGCATGGGCAAAGCCCAGTCCGAAGAAGACGTCGGCATCCGTCGCGCCGAAGATGTGCGGCACCGCGTGGGTGTCGCGCACGATCTCCACCGGGGCGGAAAGACCCGCCACCTCCACCAAGCGACCGTAGTCGGGCAGCGAGCGGGCGGCGAGCCAGTAGGCCAGCGCGCTCGCCCCCAGCGCGAGCGCCGAGAGACCGAGAAAGAGCCTAATGAGCCAGCGGAAGGCGAATGCCATGCGAGTCGGCCTGTTGACGGTGCAGCGCTGGCGGTTGATTAGAGGGAAACCGCACCGTACGCAAACCGGCGCACCGAGAGGAGAGAAGGCATGGCAAAACTCGCGTTTCTGGGTCTGGGGGTGATGGGCTTTCCGATGGCGGGGCATCTGGCGGCGAAGGGTCACGAGGTGACAGTCTTCAACCGCACCGCTGCCAAGGCGGCCGCCTGGGCGAAGAAGCACGGCGGCCGCGCCGCCGTCACCCCCGCCGAGGCCGCCGCGGGGGCCGAGTTCGTGATGGCCTGCGTGGGCAACGACGACGATCTGCGCGCCATCTGCACCGGGGCGGAGGGCGCCTTCGCGGGCATGGCGACGGGCACGGTCTTCGTCGATCACACCACCGTCTCGGCGATGGTGACGCGCGAGTTGTCGGCCGAGGCGCGCGCGGCGGGGATCGGCTATGTCGATGCCCCGGTCTCGGGCGGTCAGGCGGGCGCCGAGAACGGCGTGCTCTCGATCATGTGCGGCGGCGCACAGGCGGATTTCGACCGCGCCGAGCCAGTGATGGCCGCCTATGCCCGCATCTGCAGGCGCCTGGGCGAGAGCGGCGCGGGACAGCTTGCCAAGATGGTCAACCAGATCTGCATCGCGGGGCTGTTGCAGGGCCTCGCCGAGGGGCTGCATTTCGCCGAGAAGGCGGGACTCGACGGGCGCGCGCTCGTCGAGGTCATCAGCCAGGGCGCGGCCGGATCGTGGCAGATGGCCAACCGGCACGCGACGATGATCGACGACCGCTACGATTTCGGCTTCGCGGTGGACTGGATGCGCAAGGACCTCGGCATCTGCCTGCAGGAAGCCAACAACAACGGCGCCAGCCTCCCGGTCACCGCATTGGTGGATCAGTTCTACAAGGATGTGCAGAAGCTGGGCGGCGGGCGCTTCGATACATCGAGCCTGATCCGCCGCCTGCGCGCGCTGGAGGCGTGAGCCTCACGGGTTGAAGGGCGAGGGCGCGCCGGGCGTCACCGCGACGGGGCGGTTGAGCGGGCTTTCGACCCAGGCCTCGGGGTGGAAGAGCCAGCGCCCAAGGGTGCCGCCCTCGGCGCGGGAAAGGTCGATCTCCGCCCGCCCGGTGACCTGCAACTGCCGCCCCGCGGCCAGATCCGCAAAGACGAGGCCCGCGCGCGGATCCGCCAGCAGGTTGCCGAGCGTGCGGAACATGAAGTTGCCCGGATAGTCGGGCACCACAAGCGCCTCGCGCTCCCAGTGCAGGAAACCCGCCGCCCCGCCGCGGTGCGAGACATCGAGCCCGCCCCCGGGCTGGATGCTGGCCACGAAGAAGGTCTCGGCAGCGGCGATGCGGGCGCGCAGCGCTTCCGTCAGGGCGTCGCCCCGGTCCGCCACGGCGCCCACCACCACCGGCCCCGGCTCTTCGAGCCAGGCCTGGCGGATGAATTTCGGACAGTTCGGGAAGGCCTCGGCGACCGAGATGCCGATGCCCTCCTCGTCGGCCAGCACCACCGTGCCGCCGACACGCAGGCGTCGCCGCGTCGCGTGGTCGATGAAGAGAAGCCCCACCCGCCGGTCGGGCGACAGCCCGCCCCGCAGGGCATGGCGCAGCGGGTCCTCTGCCGCCGCGTCGCAGGCGAGGTGCAGACCGAACCCGTCGCGCGTGGCGCGGGCAAAGCCAGCGGGGCCCGTCATCACCCCGGCCCAGAGCCCGCCGTCATCGGCTGCCGCACCCAGAACCGCAAGGCGCTGTTCGGCCAGGAAGCCCAGCGCCCGCTCGGGAATCGCCGGGGCGACGACGCGCCCGTTCAGAAGCGCGCGGTCGCGCACGCCCAGGTGCTCCTGCACCCGGCGTGCGCCCTCGTGATAAGGATCAAGCATCGCCCCGGCCTCCCGTCCGATCAGAAGGTCACGAGGCGCCAACCGTCGGCGAGGTAGCGCGACAGGTCGATCACGGAGCCGACGCCGGGGATGTCGATCTCGCGCCGGATCGGCAGCGGCGTGGCGGCCACCGCCGCGGTGGCGCCGAAGACATCGGCGCAGCCGCCGCAAACACCGGCAAACTGATCGGCCAGGGCCACATAGAGCCCGTGCGCGGGATGCTCGGGGCGGGTGATCTCGGCCGCCCAGCGCACGCCCGCGCCTTGCAGGATCACCGCCACCTCGCGCCCGGCCTGTTTCAGCTCCCAGGCAAGGAAGAGCGCGTTGAAAAGCCGCCCCACCGCTTCGTCACCGCCCGCGGGGTCCGAGAAAAGAACGATCGCCGTCTTGTCCATCTGAGGGTCCTTCCCGTTACAGAATGATCGTTCGGTATCTAGGCGACTCGCTTGCTCCCGTCAAGAAGATATTTTACCGTTCGTTCGGAAACATCACGAAAGGAGCGTGCCATGGCCCGCCCGCAGAGCGTGAACGACGAAGACCTGCTCGACCGCCTCGCCGCGGTGTTCCGTGCACGCGGCTTCACCGGGGCGTCGCTGGCGCTGGCCGCCGCAGCCGACTGGCTGGAGCGCGAGGTGATCACGCCTCTCACGGGCAGTGCGTCGCCCGCGGCGCGGCTCGAAGCGGTCGGCTCGGCGCTGGACGGCTTCTACGACGGTGGCGCGCAGGCCTGCCTGCTGAACATGCTGTCCTCGGCGCGGGTGGAGAATGGTCCATTCTCGGCCGACATCGGGGGCATGTTTGCCCGGCTGATAGAAGCACTCGCACGGCTCGGCGAAGATGCGGGCCTCGGCTCGGAGGAGGCGCGCTGCCGCGCCGAGCGCGCGGTGATGCTGATCCAGGGGGCGCTCGTGCTGGCGCGCGGCTGCGGCGACCGCGCACCTTTCCGGCGCATGCTTGCGGCACTGCCCGAGGTGATCCTGGGCACCGACGCCCTGCCCCCGTCCGAAGCACTTGCACCAGGCCGCGCCGGGGCTTAGGCAGGCGCCATGCGCATTCTCTTTCTCGGCGACGTGATGGGCCGCGCGGGCCGGGCCGTGCTGCGCGAGCGCCTGGCAGGCCTGCGACGCGACTGGCGGGTGGATTTCGCCGGGGCCGATTGCGTGACGCTCGGCGATCACGCCTTCGACCAGCGCGAAATGCTTGCCTTCATCGAGTCAGAGCCACGCATCCTGCGCCCGCTCAACTATGCCCGCGCGGCACCCGGCCGCGGCGCGCGGGTGTTCGAGGCCCCGGGCGGGCGGCGCGTGCTGGTGGCGCAGGCGCTGGGACAGGTATTCATGAAGCGGCCCTTCGACGACCCCTTCTCCGCCGTCGATGCGGTGCTTCGCGCCCATCCGCGCGGCGGTCAGGTGCAGGCGGCGGTGATCGACATCCACGCCGAGGCCACATCCGAGAAGATGGCGATGGGCCACTGGTGCGACGGCCGCGCCAGCCTGGTCGTCGGCACCCACACCCATGTGCCAACCGGCGACGCGCAGATCCTGCCGGGCGGCACCGGCTATCTGACCGACGCGGGCATGTGCGGCGACTACAACTCGGTCATCGGCATGGAGAAGGACGAGCCCATGCGCCGCTTCATCACCGGCATGGGGCGCGGGCGCTTTACCCCGGCC
>PHEG01000236.1 GCA_002842835.1 Alphaproteobacteria bacterium HGW-Alphaproteobacteria-2
GCGCTCGAAGTCGCAGCACCTGCAATCCTGCCCTCAGAAGCGGGGCGTCTGCACGCGCGTCTACACGACGACGCCGAAGAAGCCGAACTCGGCCATGCGGAAGGTGGCCAAGGTGCGGCTGACCAACGGCTTCGAGGTGATCAGCTACATCCCCGGCGAAAAGCACAACCTGCAGGAACACTCGGTGGTGCTGATCCGCGGTGGCCGCGTGAAGGACCTTCCCGGCGTGCGCTACCACATCCTGCGTGGCGTGCTCGACACGCAGGGCGTGAAGGACCGCAAGCAGCGCCGGTCGAAATATGGCGCCAAGCGCCCGAAATGAGTTTTCGGGCGCCCCGGTCCTGACCCGGGGCCGCGCCCGCCAAGGACAAGAGGAAGAGAAAGATGTCCCGTCGTCACGCAGCAGAGAAGCGCGAGGTTCTGCCGGACCCGAAGTTCGGCGACCGCGTGGTGTCGAAGTTCATGAACAACCTTATGACCGACGGCAAGAAATCGGTGGCTGAACGCATCGTCTACAACGCCCTCGATCGGGTGGAGCACAAGCTGCGCCGCGCGCCGGTGGAGGTGTTCCACGAGGCGCTCGACAACATCAAGCCCTCGGTCGAGGTCCGCTCGCGCCGTGTGGGTGGCGCCACCTATCAGGTGCCCGTCGAGGTGCGCCCCGAGCGCCGCGAGGCGCTGGCGATCCGCTGGCTGATCGACGCGAGCCGCAAGCGCAACGAGAAGACCATGGAAGAGCGCCTCGCGGGCGAGCTGGTGGACGCGGCGCAGAGCCGCGGCTCGGCGGTGAAGAAGCGCGAGGACACCCACAAGATGGCCGACGCCAACAAGGCGTTCAGCCATTACCGCTGGTAAGCCGGAGCCTAGGAGCGATCCGATGAAACGCGAATACCCCCTGGAGCGTTACCGCAACTTCGGCATCATGGCCCATATCGACGCGGGCAAGACGACGACGACCGAGCGGGTCCTCTATTACACCGGCAAGTCCCACAAGATCGGCGAGGTGCATGACGGTGCCGCGACGATGGACTGGATGGAACAGGAGCAGGAGCGCGGCATCACCATCACGTCGGCGGCGACGACCACCTTCTGGGAGCGCACCGAGGACGGCAAGACGCCGCAGACCGAGAAATTCCGCTTCAACATCATCGACACGCCCGGCCACGTCGACTTCACCATCGAGGTGGAGCGCAGCCTGGCGGTGCTCGACGGCGCGATCTGCCTGCTGGATGCCAACGCCGGTGTGGAACCGCAGACGGAGACCGTCTGGCGGCAGGCCGACCGCTACGAGGTGCCGCGCATCGTGTTCGTCAACAAGATGGACAAGATCGGCGCCGACTTCTTCAACTGCGTGAAGATGATCAAGGACCGCACGGGTGCGACGCCCGCGCCGGTCAACCTGCCCATCGGGGCCGAGGACAAGCTCGAGGGCATCGTCGATCTGATCACCATGGAAGAGTGGACCTGGAAGGGCGAGGACCTGGGCGCCTCCTGGACCTGCCAGCCGGTGCGCGACGAGATGAAGGCACTCGCAGAGGAATGGCGCAACAAGCTGATCGAACTTGCCGTCGAGCAGGACGACGCGGCGATGGAGGCCTATCTCGAGGGTAACGAACCCGACGTCGCCACGCTGCGCGCCCTGATCCGCAAGGGCACTCTTGTCATGGCCTTCGTGCCGGTTCTCGCGGGCTCGGCGTTCAAGAACAAGGGCGTGCAACCGCTTCTCAACGCGGTGATCGACTTCCTGCCGGGCCCGCTCGACGTGCCCGCCTACATGGGCTTCTCGCCCGACGACGAGACCGAAACGCGCAACATCGCCCGCCACGCGAGCGATGACGAGCCGCTCTCTGCACTCGCCTTCAAGATCATGAACGATCCCTTCGTCGGCTCGCTCACCTTTACCCGCATCTATTCAGGCGCGATCAAGAAGGGCGACCAGGTTCTCAACTCGACCAAGGGCAAGAAGGAGCGCATCGGCCGCATGATGATGATGCACTCGATTTCCCGCGAGGAGATCGACTTCGCTACGGCAGGCGACATCATCGCGCTGGCCGGTCTCAAGGAGACGACCACGGGCGACACGCTTTGTGCGGTGAACGCGCCCGTGGTGCTCGAGACGATGACCTTCCCCGAGCCGGTGATCGAGATTGCCGTCGAGCCGAAGACCAAGGTCGACCAGGAGAAGATGGGTCAGGCGCTGGCGCGTCTGGCGGCCGAGGACCCCTCGTTCCGCGTCGAGACCGATCTCGAGTCGGGCCAGACGATCATGAAGGGCATGGGCGAATTGCACCTCGACATCCTGATCGACCGCATGAAGCGGGAGTTCAAGGTCGAGGCCAACATCGGCGCGCCGCAGGTTGCCTACCGCGAGACCATCAGCCACAAGGCCGAGATCGACTACACCCACAAGAAGCAGTCGGGCGGCTCGGGCCAGTTCGCGCGCATCAAGCTTGTTATCGAGCCGACCCAGCCGGGCGAGGGCTACAGCTTCGAGAGCCGCATCGTGGGCGGCGCGGTGCCTAAGGAATACATCCCCGGTGTCGAGAAAGGCATCCGGTCGGTGATGGACTCGGGACCGCTGGCGGGCTTCCCGGTTATCGACTTCAAGGTGGCGCTGGTGGACGGAGCCTATCACGACGTCGACTCGAGCGTGCTTGCCTTCGAGATCGCGGCACGCGCGGCGATGCGCGACGGGTTGAAGAAGGCCGGCGCAAAGCTGCTCGAGCCGATCATGAAGGTCGAGGTGGTGACCCCCGAGGAGTACACCGGCGGCATCATCGGCGACCTGACCAGCCGCCGCGGCCAGGTGCAGGGCCAGGACACCCGCGGCAACGCGAACGTCATCAACGCCTATGTGCCGCTCGCCAACATGTTCGGCTACATCAACAACCTGCGCTCGATGTCTTCGGGGCGCGCGCAGTTCACGATGCAGTTCGACCATTACGAGCCGGTG
>PHEG01000237.1 GCA_002842835.1 Alphaproteobacteria bacterium HGW-Alphaproteobacteria-2
CGAATATCCCGCACCCGTGACCATGATCGCGCCGCTCTCGCGGATGTCGTCGTAGTTGCCGATGCCCTTGGGATTGCCCGCCTGCACGAGGAAGGCATCCCCGACCCGCGCCATCGGCTCGGAGAAGGCGATGTTGTTGCACCGTGATGCGAGGATGTTCATGCCGCCGGTGATGATGTCGAAGCGGCCCGCCTGCAGGCCGGGAATGAGCCCGCCCCACTCGGTCTGGACCGGCTCGATGTTCGTATGACCCATCTTCGCGAGCACCCCGATCGCATGGGCGTTGACGAACCCCTTGGGCGCCCCGCTCGCGTCGGGATAGGCGAAAGGCACCTCATTCGCGAAGCCGATTCGGATCGGCGCGCCGGATGCGATCCGGTCCATCAGGGGACCGGCCGTAACCGCGAAAGCGGATGCGCCGAACGCGATGACGGTGGCGAGGGTGGTTTTCAGAGAATTCATCGTGCCGTCCTCCCTTGTTGAGTGATTGCACCCCGTGAGACCGAGGATTTTTCTGTTGTGCACATCATTGCGCGCGAACTTGCTCTGTCAAGAAATAATCCTTTCGAAAATTCATGAGACTTGCGATGATTCCCGGAGCTGGGATCGCATCGCGCGGCGTTGTGTACATTCAATGGGATATCAAGCACGTGGGTTTCATGTGGTAGAGCAGCGCCCGCTGCAGCGGGAACCGGATGCGCATGCCTTTTCGGCTGGGAGCGCATAGGGATCGGGTGAAGGCATCGTGTATCGGCGTACGGCATGAGGGAACTTCGATGAACATCGCGAGCAACGGATTTTCTGGCAGCGCGCGCGACCGCTTCGAACGGATGCACGACGAGATTCGCACCCGGATCTGCCTGTTGGACTACGCACCCGGAGCAAGGTTGTCGGAGGAGATCCTCGCCGCCGAATTCGGCATCAGCCGCACGCCGCTCCGCCGTGTGCTGGCGCGCCTGGAAAGCGAGGGGCTGCTCCAATCGGTTCATGGTGTCGGGACATTCGTGACCGATGTGGACATCGGGGAGCTCGCACAGACCTACCGCCTTCGCCTGGAGCTGGCCGAGATGATCGGAAAACTCGATCCGGTTGTCCCGTCCCCGGCAATCATCGCCGAGTTCGAGGCCCTTTCCGAACGTGCGAGGGCGCTCCTGACAGTGCCGGATCCCCGCCGTTTTGCAGAACTGAACATGGAATTCTTCATCGCTTTTCTGGGGCTCACGGCGAGCGAGCCGCTGCGCGAGATCAGTGAGAGGCTCTATTTCCAGACCACCCGCATCTGGCTCAAGTCGGTCTTCGCGTCACTGATCGATCTGAGGGATGAGGTCGAGGTGTTTCGCCGGGAGATCAGCGACGTGCGCCGGGCGCTGCGGATAGGCGACGTCCATGCCGCTGCGCTGATCCATCGCGCCCACATCTCGATGAGCTTCGAGCGGATGCGAAAGGGGGCCGGGGCGTCACGCTGATCGGGTCCGCCCCCGTAGGGTGGTTGCCCGATCCTCGCGTCACTGATGAGGTGGTCCATGATGTTCCCGAGGTCATTCGGGAGCATGAACCGCACCGGGTTTCCCGGAGGCGGGTTGTTTTGAGTCTTGCGCCGCCACGGCATGGCCCTCCAGTTCTGCACCGGTGTTGTCAGGCCAATGCGAACCAGTCTCAGTTTGGCCGGGGCAGGGGTGTTTCGGGCAGCGCCGAGCTTGCGCCATTCAGCGAGAGCGGCGGCGCGGTTCAGCTTGAAGACGTCCCTGCTGGAAAGGCTGTGTTCCTGATTGAAGTGGTTGTGGACGGACGAATGGACGGCGGCAAAGGTCTGCAGACTTCGCATCCGTCTGAACCGGAGCATCGCCCGCTCTCGTCGTCGCAGTGGCAGGTGTGAATTCTCGCCGCGGTTGTTCAACCACCGCCCCGTCGACTGCAGATCCGACCCATCAAGCTCGTGCAGTGCGGCGCGGCACGACGGAAGACGATTGGTGACGATCTCCTGCGGCCGGCCATAGCGACGCATTGATTTCCGGAGGAATTTCAATGCGGCTTTCTTGTTGCGGCGCCTCGTGACGACGGCTTCGAGAACCTCGCCTTGCCCGTCGTAGCGCCATTTCCTTTGGCAGCGCCCTATGCATCATTGCGACTTGGGGGAGAATATTCGATCAATCCGTCCAAACTGATCTGAGCACGCGGCCTGCATTCCCCGCACGTTCGAGACTTTGCTTTCATACCAGATATGTTGGTGATGGTCGCTCTTTGACTGCTTTAACCTCTTTCGAAATCCGTGGTTCAGGATCGTGTCCTCGGTCTCTCGATCTACGACCAGACCAGACAAAATGTAGAACACCGGATTGTTGCGCCTTAACCCACCAACCTTCACCCCTTTGTAAACTATGGTCGATTGCATCGCGCCGGAAATGATTTCGATGCCGGGACGAGCGTCTATTTCCTTAAAAAATGCTGTGCAGTCCTCATCCATGCTCAGCAACGCGTCCTCAAAGGACACTGCGTTTTTTCCAAACCTCATGGCCCCGCCGCCTTTGACGACCCCGGCCTGAATACGGACACCGCTAAGTGTTTCCTGAGACAGGTCCGAGCTGGCTATTAGCCTTTCACACATTGCGACCGGGACTGCCGTCGTCTTGATACCATGAGCGGTCGCATAGTCCGCAACATGTGCTGGAACCTCATGCGCTACAACCCAGCCACCGACTGCCTCACCAATCGATCGATAGTGATTGACGTATCGAAGAACCTGATCAACCGCGTTGCGATTGGCCTGTCCTCTCTTCAGCTCTGCAATCCAATTCTTCATTCCGTCAGTGACAAGAAGGTCGATCCGTCCACCGGGACAGGAAAGTTGCTGTGCCACCAGACGAAACGCCGGCCCAAAGACATCCGGGATGCTGTTGGCAACTATGATTTCAAGTGTGCGCTCTTTCATCGTTACTTCCCATGGCCGGTAGCTCTTCGGAGCTGGGGGCTCGGCACCGGCATCACATGACCTTGCAGCGGCAAAGGCGGTCGAACGTAATCAGTGCCCGGCAAGCAGCTTGCCCTGGCACAACTCTCTTCAGAAAACAAGCTGGACAATGCAAACATCCAGCTCCTCGATGAGCTCTCGTGACAGATTCTGGTGCAGAGCTTTGGCAGTAATTCGATCCAACCTGGCTTTCTGTCCGGAACGTTGACGAAAAGCCACCGCAAGCATCAGGCATGTTTCGACAAACTGCGTTTCTTGCTTGTCTAGGCTCAGGACTCATAACCAGAAGATGACGGTTGCGGCGATTCAGATTGCGCTCATGAAGGCGTGGGCGCATCGGTCGTATCGCATGGCGATGCGGCGCCAGTCCTTGAGCCTTCCGAACATGCGTTCGATGCGGTTTCGCTGCTTGTAGAGGGCGGGGTCGTAGGGGACGGGAGCCTTGCGGTTCTTTCGGCCCGGGATGCAGGGCTCGATCTTGAGCGCGATGAGGGCCTCGCGGAGCGGGTCGCTGTCATAGCCCTTGTCTGCGATCAGAACAGTGGCCTCCGGCAGGGCCGGGAGCACGGTAGCGGCACCGCGATAGTCGCTGACCTCACCCTCCGTGAGGAGCAAGATCAAAGGTTTGCCGTCGCCGTCGCAGACCGCGTGCAGCTTTGAATTCAGGCCGCCTTTGGTGCGTCCGACACGGCGGGGAACAGCCCCTTTTTGAGCAGGCTGGCGGCGGTGCGGTGGGCCTTCAGATGTGTGGCATCGATCATCACCGTGTCCATCGCCTCGCTTGCAGCCGCGAGCGTCGCGAAGATCCGGTCGAAGACGCCGATCCGGCTCCAGCGGATGAAGCGGTTGTAGAGCGTCTTCGGCGGCCCGTAGGCGGCCGGCGCGTCGCGCCACATCAGCCCGCCCCGGATCACGTGGATGATCCCGGAGATCACCCTGCGGTCGTCCACCCGCGGAACCCCGCGGGGCTTGTTCGGCAGAAGCGGCTCCAGGCGGGCGAACTGGGCATCGGAAAGCCAGAAGTGGTGGTCCATCGTTGCATACTCCCAACATTTGGGAGTTTGATTCACATCTCAGGCCAATGGGGAATCCTGTTTATGGGTCCTGAGCCTAGTGATTTTATCTTGCGCCTCTTGCCGGTCCATTTTTGGAGCAGCGTACGGGACCCGTAGTAAGCCACGAGGTCGTGTCAGACGGATGCGAACTCGTCTCACCAAGGGCAGGATGGCTGCCCTTAAACCGCGCCCAGTTCGCGCCACTCGGCGAGAGCGGCGGCACGGT
>PHEG01000238.1 GCA_002842835.1 Alphaproteobacteria bacterium HGW-Alphaproteobacteria-2
GTCGGGGTTCACGAACCAGTCGAGCACCAGCGTCAGCCTGTCCTGCGCCGCCGCCGGGGCAGCCAGCATCAGGGCCGCCAGAAAGGCGAGATGTTTCATCCGTCGTCCTCCATGTCTCCCAGGGCGACGAGCGCGATCTCGCCCTCCCATGTCTCGCTCAGCCGATGCGCCGCGCGCCACGACCGCAGGCCGCTGCGACAGCAAAGCACCGCGCGTTGCCCCGGCTCCGGTGTCGGCCCGCCGGGGCCGAAATCCTCCACCGCCAGCCGCCGCGCCCAGGGGGTGGCGGGCACCGGTGCCTCGGCCACGCCCCGCAGATCGACGGTGAAATCCGCCTCGGCGATGTCGCCGGGGGCCAGGAATGCCCAGCCTTCTGCGGGTTCCGACGCGGCGTCGAAGCGAAAGCCGCCAAAGCGCCAGCGCCCGGCGTCGAAGCTGACGATCTGCCCCAGCGGCGAGGGTGCCAGCCCCAGAAGTACCGCCAGCGCCATCTGCGCCTGCAGCGCGCCCATCACGCCCACGACGGGGCCCAGCACGCCCGCCGAGGCGCAGGTCGCCGCACGCTCTGGCAGGTCGGGGAAAACAGCCCGCAGCGAGGGCGCGCCGCCACAGAAGCCGCCGGCATAGCCCGCAAGCCCCAGCGCCGAGGCCGAGATCAGCGGCACGCCCGCCGCATGGCAGGAATCCGACAGCGTATAGGCGGCGGCGAAACTGTCGGCGCAGTCGAGCGCCACGTCCACGCCCGCCAGCAGTCCTGCCGCATTGGCCGGGTCGAGGGGCGCGGCAACCGGCACGACCTCGCACTCGGGGTTGAGGGCCGCGAGCCGTTCCGCCGCCACTACGGCCTTCGGCCGCCTGGCATCGGCCATGGCATAGAGCGGCTGGCGGTGCAGGTTCGAGACCGACACGACATCGGGGTCCACCAGCGTGATGCGCCCCACGCCCGCTCCGGCGAGATACTGCAGCACCGGCACCCCGAGCCCGCCCGCGCCGACCACCAGCGCATGCGCCCGGCCAAGCCGCGCCTGCCCCTCCGGCCCCACCTCGACCAGCACCTCCTGGCGTGCATAGCGGCTCATGGCAGCGCCTCCAGCCAGTCGCGCACCCGCGCCTCGGGGTCGGGGTTGAGCGTGATGTCGGTGACCACCGAGACCAGATCGGCCCCGGCGGCCAGTGCCTGCGGTGCACGCTCCACGCTCAGGCCGCCGATGGCACAAAGCGGTGTGTCACCCACCAGCCGTTTCCACTCGGCCACGCACTCGAGCCCCTGCTCGTGCCATTTCATCTGCTTGAGGATCGTGGGCCAGACCGGCCCCAGCGCCACATAATCGGGCGAGAGCGCCAGCGCGCGGTCGAGCTCCGCGCGGTCATGGGTGGAAATGCCGATGCGCAGCCCTGCACGGCGAATGGCGGGGACGTCGGCGGCGTCGAGGTCCTCCTGCCCCAGATGCACCCAGTCGGCCCCTTCCGTGATGGCAATACGCCAATGATCGTTGACCACCAGCATCGCCCCGTGCTGGCGCGCCAGCGCGAGCCCAGCGCGGATCTGCGCCCGCGTCTCCGCCTCGGACATGTCCTTCACGCGCAACTGCACGAAACGCACCCCCAGCGGCAGCATCCGCGCCAGCCACGCGGCATTGGAGAAGATCGGGTAGAAGCGCGGCAGGCTCATCGCGCCGCCCTCCGGGCAACAGAAGAGATTTCCATGCCTCCGGCGGGAGTATTTCCGGAACATTGAAATGCCATGCGTCTTTCAATGTTCTCGAAATACTCCGGGGGAGTCCCCGCAAAAGCGGGGGCGGGGGCAGCGCCCCCTGCGACGGCTGACCAGGTGCGCAGCCCCCTCATTCCAGCCACGCCTTGCCGATCAGCGGCGTCGAGGGGGCCGCCATCTCGCGCGGCGGCATCGGCCCCGCGCCATGCGCCGCCGCGCCCGCCTGCACGGCGAGGCCGAAGGCGCGCGCCATTTCCACCGGGTCGGCGGCCTTCGCCACGGCGGTGTTCAGCAGCACCCCATCATAGCCCATCTCCATCGCCGCCGCCGCCTGCGATGGCAGCCCGAGCCCGGCATCGACGACGAGCGCCACCTCGGGGAACTGCGCGCGCAACGCCCTGAGCCCGTAGGGGTTCACCAGCCCCAGCCCGGTGCCGATCGGCGCGCCCCAGGGCATCAGCACCCGGCAGCCCGCATCGACCAGCCGTTCGGCCAGCACCAGATCCTCGGTGCAATAGGGAAACACCTCGAAGCCCTCGGCGCAGAGGATGCGCGCGGCCTCCACCAGCCCGAACGGGTCTGGCTGCAGCGTGTCGGCGTGGCCGATGACCTCGAGCTTGATCCAGGACGTGGCGAAGACCTCGCGCGCCATCCGCGCCGTGGTCACCGCCTCCTTCACCGAATGGCAGCCGGCAGTGTTGGGCAGCACCCGCACGCCCAAGGATTCTACCAGCCGCCAGAACTCCTGCCCGCCGCCCGCCTCGCGCCTGAGCGAGACGGTGGCGACCGACGCCCCCGAGGCGCGGAAGGCGCGCTCCATGATTGCGGGCGAGGGGTATTGCGCCGTGCCCAGCATCAGCGGGCAGTCGAGCGCGACGCCGTAGAAGTCGCGCATCTCAGCCCCCCTGCATGGGCGCGAGCACTTCCAGCCGGTCGCCCTCGGCCAGTCTGTGCCCCGCGCGCGCCGTGGCGGGCACGAAGCCGCCGTTCACTGCCGTCGCGATGCGCGCCGCGCCGAAGCCCAGTTCGTCGAGCGCTTCCGCGAGCGTCGCCGCCGACACCTCGCGCGGCTCGTCATTGACCGTGATGCGCATGTCCTGCCTCCTCTCTTCCGGCCCCGGCCAGCCGGTCGGCCACCCGGGCCGCCAGTGCGGGTGCCATGAGAAAGCCGTGCCGGTAGAGCCCATTGAGGTGGATACGCCCGTCCCGCT
>PHEG01000239.1 GCA_002842835.1 Alphaproteobacteria bacterium HGW-Alphaproteobacteria-2
CCAGGATGACCACCGCGCTCCTCGATCGCCTCACGCACCATTGCGACATCATCGAGACCGGCAACGAGTCCTGGCGCTTCAAGAACCGCGCCTGACCCCAATCAGGGCCTGACCCGCCTCCACCACATGACCGTTCCGTCGGATCAGGCCCTGATCTCCCGCGCGCCAGAGGGGTCAGAATTGAACGCCGATGAGGGGTCAATATTGGGCGCCGATTGACATTCAGCGCACGATCTGGATGCCACGCGGATGGCGGCGAGTCAACGACGCGGTTTTCCCGGTTCAGTGTTATCGCAGCCGCAAGAAGGGCGAGGGAAGAACGCAAAAAGAACATCGCAGGTCTTGTGCTTCGTGGCGGACGACCCCATATTGGTGGTATGGCGCCCAGAAGGGCGGGTGCCAGTTACGTGTTTAAACTGTCAAGGCCAGCTTCCGGGCCGGTGCAGATCGCGAGTTCCATCGTTTGGGCTCCTCTCGCCAGCCACGCGGGCGGCTTTGCGGCAACCCGGCAACACCACGCTGCCAGGTGCGCTACAGTGTACACGACCACGTCGAAGACGAACGCACACCGCAGAACGGCGGGGGCGGAGATGCCAAGGGTCAGTGCGTTGATCCAATGCTCCGCCCCCACTCGTGGAGAGCCATGGAAGACGAGTTCGACTTCACCGCCGAGGACCTGAAACACTACCCCCACTTTGACGCGCCCCTCTCGCTGAGGGAAATCCGCCGCCTCGTGACTTCGCCCGAGCGTGTTGCAGCCAATTCGTTCTACCCATTCTTCCTCTACGAGGAGTCATGGCAGCCGTACCGATCTGCGGACGCCGCTAAGCCTGAAAAGAAAACGCGCCCGATACGGTACGGTGCGCGGCGCGATGCCTACATTTTCGCATTCTACCGGCGGAAGCTGTCGCGCCTGTATGAGGCGAGGCTGCGCGCCTTGGGCATTGAGGATTGCCCGATTGCCTATCGCCAAGTCTCCAAGGAGGGGCGGGGCGGCGGGAAGTGCAACATTGACTTCGCCAAGGATGCCTTTGATGAGATAGATCGGCTGGGCGACTGCGGTGCCGTCGCACTCGACATCAAGGGCTACTTTGAGAACCTAGATCACCGGCGCATCAAGAAAATTTGGTGCGACCTGCTGGGCGTGGCTGAGCTTCCGCCTGACCACTATGCCGTGTTCAAAAACATTACCAAGTACCACTTCGTTGACCAGCGGACCACCTACCGGCGGTTGGGCTACTTCGGCCTCCGGGAGCGGAACGGGGAGATGGTCGAGGGCTTCCTGCGGCCCTACCGTGACATGCCCAAGCAGCTCTGCTCCAATGCTGACTTCCGGGCGAAGATATGTGGCGGTGACCCTTCATACCCGTCGATCATCCAGAAGAACGACCTCCCCCACGGCGTGCCACAGGGCGCGCCAATCTCAGACCTTATCGCCAACTTCTACCTGTTGGATTTCGACGTGGTCATGGCGGGCTATGCTCGCGCCCGGGGCGGGCGCTACATGCGGTACTCTGACGACATTCTCCTCATCCTGCCCGGGGGCCCCAGCGAGGCGAGTGCCGCCATCGACTTCGCCACGACAGAGATGCGCAAGCACGGGCCGGAGCTTCGCATCAAGGAAGCGAAAACGTGCGTTGCCCAGTTCCAGCGCGCGCCCGACGGGCTCCGGTTCTACCACCTTAAGCAGCGGTCCGACGAGACTACGAAAAACGGATTCGAGTACCTGGGCTTCCGGTACGATGGACGGCGGGTCTACGTGCGAGACAGCACCATCTCCCGCTTCTATAGCAAGGTAGCCGGTGCTGCGAAGCGTGATGGGCGGCGTCACATCGAGAAGAATCCATCACTGGACGCGGGGGCGCTGATCGGCTGCTTCGACTTCCCGCTGTTTTCCCAGAGGTTTAGCAAGGTCAAGAAGGAGAACCTGACAAGCGACTACCGCAGTTGGACGTTCTACTCATATCTCAAGCGGTCTGCTGAGGCGTTCGGTCCGAAGGGCGACCGGATTCTGAAACAGGCTCGCGGTTTTGATAAATTCATGCGTGCGCGAGTGACGGAGGCTATTGTACGTGCCGTCGCGAAGCGCAAGGCCCCGGCCACAGAAAGCGCGTAAGGATAGAACTTCCGACCCTTACGCGGCCCTTACTTCGCGTAAGGATCGCGTCTCGAAAGTCTGCTAAGTCTTTGGAAATATGGCTCCGGCGGTAGGGATCGAACCTACGACCAATTGATTAACAGTCAACTGCTCTACCGCTGAGCTACGCCGGAACACGGGGCGCGATATAGCAAGCGCTCCCGGGGAGGTCCAGACCGGAATGCGCGCCCTTCCACGGGCCGCTTCAGGCCAGCCGATAGACAGTCCCGGCGCCCGGCGGGCCGTCGCAGGCCACCCGTCCGCGCCGGTGCAGGTCGAGCAGATGCGCCAGCACGTTGCGCGCCGCGGCGGGCAGCAGCGCCTCGGGCGTCTCGGTGTAGATGCGCCGCGCCAGCGAGGCGGGTGTCCCAGGCGCGCCATCCAACGTGGCAAGGATCTGCGCCTCGCGCGCGCGCCGGTGGCCAAGCTGGTGGCGCAGCATCCGCTCGGGCTCGTCGAGCGGCGCGCCGTGGCCGGGCAGGTAGCGCCGGTCGCCCGGCCGGGCGAGCAGCTTCTCGAGCGAGGCCATGAAGTCGCCGATGTCGCCGTCGGGCGGCGAGACCATGGTGGTGGCCCAGCTCATCACGTGATCGCCGGTGAAGACCGTGCCCTCCCAGGCAAGGCAGACATGATTGCCGAAATGCCCGGGCGTGGCGATTGCCTCGATGCGCCAACCAGCACCGGTGACGATCTCGCCGTCGCGCAGCACCACGTCAGGGGCGAAGGCGGCATCCACCCCCTCGCCGCCGCCGAGCGCGCCGCCCTCTGCCAGTGCC
>PHEG01000240.1 GCA_002842835.1 Alphaproteobacteria bacterium HGW-Alphaproteobacteria-2
TTCGACTCGATCTATGCCATGAACCGCATCATCGCCGCGGTGCAGGCCAAGGCCAGCAACTACAAGGTGCGGCTCGCCGGCTGTGTGGCCAACCGCTCGAAGGACACTGACGAGGTCGATCGCTTCTGTGACGTGGTGGGCTTCAAGCGCATCGCCCACATGCCCGACTACGATGCGATCCGCCGCTCGCGGCTGAAGAAGAAGACGCTCTTCGAGATGGAGGCCGACGAGGAGGTCGTGGCGATCCGCGCAGAATACGTACGCCTCGCCGAGACGCTCTGGCGCGGCACCGACCCGCTCGCGCCCGCGCCGCTGCCGGACCGCGAGATCTTCGAACTGCTGGGGTTCGACTGATGGGCTACGAGGCTACCCTCTCGCGCGTCGAGACTTATTTCGACCGCACCGCGACCGATGTCTGGGCGCGGCTCACATCCGACGCGCCGGTCAGCCGCATCCGCGCCACGGTGCGCGCGGGCCGCGCGGCGATGCGTGTGCGGCTGCTGGCGCGGCTGCCTGCCGATCTGACGGGCGCACGGGTGCTCGACGCGGGTTGCGGCGCGGGCCCGCTCTCGGCGGAACTGGCCGCGCGCGGCGCCGAGGTGGTGGGTGTGGACATCTCGCCCGCGCTGATCCGCATCGCCGAGGCGCGGCTCGACCCTGCGCTTGCCGGGCGCGTGCATTTTCGGTCGGGCGACATGCTCGACCCGGCCCTCGGGCATTTCGACCACGTTGTGGCGATGGACAGCCTTATCTACTATGCCGAGCCCGAACTGCGCCGCGCGCTGGAAGCTCTGGGTGCGCGCACCGCCGGGGGCGTGCTCTTTACCGTCGCGCCGCGCACGCCGCTGCTGATGGCGATGTGGCGGCTGGGAAAGGCCTTCCCGCATGCCGACCGCTCGCCGGTGATGGTGCCGCATGCACCCGCGCGGCTGGCAGCGCTGATGGCCGGGGCGGGGCGGGTCGCCGACCTGGGGCGCGAGGCGCGCGGTTTCTACATCTCGCACGCGATGGAGTTCCGGGCATGATGCTGCGTATGCTCCGCAAGCCCGGCAAGGGCGCCCACCCGCTGACGGAACTGGCGCTGCGCTATCTGCCCTTCGCCGATGCCGCCTCCGAGGGGCTGCCGCTGGGCCAGCTTCTGCGGCTGTCGCTGTTCCAGGTGTCGGTGGGCATGGCCACGGTGATGCTGCTCGGCACGCTGAACCGCGTGATGATCGTCGAGTTGTCGGTGTCCGCGATGGTCGTGGCGCTGATGATCGCGCTGCCGGTTCTGATCGCGCCGTTCCGGGCGCTGCTGGGCTTTCGTTCGGACACCTACCGCAGCGCCATCGGCTGGAAGCGGGTGCCCTACCTTTGGTTCGGCTCGCTCTGGCAGATGGGTGGGCTGGCGGTGATGCCGTTCGCGCTGATCGTGCTCTCGGGCGACCAGACGCTGGGCCCGGCCTGGGCAGGCGAGGTGCTGGCGGCACTTGCTTTCCTGATGACGGGGTTGGGGCTGCACATGACCCAGACAGCGGGGCTCGCGCTTGCCTCCGACCGGGCGAGCGACGAGACGCGGCCGCGGGTCGTGGCGCTGCTCTATGTGATGTTCCTGCTCGGCATGGGGCTCTCTGCCGTCGTCATCGGCTGGCTGCTCCAGGATTTTTCGCAGCTGCGGCTGGTGCGCGTGGTGCAGGGCGCGGCGGTGGTGGGGGTGGTGCTCAACGTCATCGCACTCTGGAAGCAGGAGCGGGTGCGCCCGATGTCGGCGGCCGAACGGGCCGCACCCCGGCCGCTCTTCCGCGACGCCTGGGCGGACCTGATGCAGGGTGGCACGGCGGGCAGGCTTCTGGCGCTGGTCTTCGTCGGCACCCTCGCCTTCAACATGCAGGACGTGTTGCTCGAGCCCTACGGCGGCGAGGTGCTGGGGCTCTCGGTCTCGGCCACCACGCTGCTCACCGCCGTCTGGGCTGGCGGCGCGCTCGCGGGTTTCGCGCTGGCCGCGCGCTGGCTCTCGCGCGGGATGAACACGTATCGCATGGGGGGCACCGGCGTGCTGATCGGCATCATCGCCTTCTCGGCGGTGATTTTCTCGGCACCGATGCAGGCGCCGGCGCTGTTCTACGCGGGCGCCGGGCTGATCGGGCTTGGTGGCGGGCTCTTCGCCGTGGCGACGCTCTCGGCGGCGATGGCGCTGCCCGCGGGCGGCGTGGCCGGGCGCGGTTTGGCGCTGGGCGCCTGGGGCGCGGCGCAGGCGACCGCCGTCGGGCTTGGTGTGGCGCTGGCGGGCGCGTTGCGCGACCAGATCAACCACATGGCCCTCTCGGGGGCACTGGGCGAGGCGCTGACCGACCCGGCGACCGGCTATTCGGTGGTCTATCACATCGAGATCGGTCTGCTCTTCGTCACCCTCGCCGTCCTGGGGCCGCTGGTGCGGCGCGGACACACCCATTCACCGGAAGCCGGACCGACCCGCATCGGGCTGGCGGATCTGCCGACATGACCCCGCGAGGGGCCGCAACGCTGCGGAATACGAAAGGACTGGGAAAATGACCGAGACCTTCTTTGGAAATTTCGACCTGGCGAGCCTGTCGCTCTGGCTGTTCTGGGCCTTCTTCGCGCTGCTGATCTACTACCTGCAGCGCGAGAACATGCGCGAGGGCTATCCTCTGGAAGACGACGACGGGCGACCCGCTGCCAACCAGGGCCTCTTCCCGGTGCCAGACCCCAAGACCTTCCGCCTGCCGCATGGCCGGGGCGAGGTGCAGGCGCCCGCGCCCGAGAAGGAGACGCGCGAGATCAAGCTGCGCAAGACCGCGGCGGGCAACGGCTTCCCCTTCGAGCCCACGGGTGACCCGATGCTCGACGGGGTCGGGCCCGCCGCCTGGGGCACGCGCCGCGACGTGCCGGAACTCGACGGCAAGGG
>PHEG01000241.1 GCA_002842835.1 Alphaproteobacteria bacterium HGW-Alphaproteobacteria-2
CATCTGCCAGGCCCGGCTCAGCACCCGCATCGCCAGCCCGTCTGCCATGGCGCGCCCCCGGCGGCGCTCGTCGGGTGCTACGGTCGGGTCGTCGGCGGCAGCCGGAGCGATCTTGATCACGCTCAGCCAGTGCGCGATCTCGGCCAGATCGCGCAGCACCGCCGTCGGATCGGCGCCCTCGGCATATTGTGTCGAGAGCTCCGCCAGCGCGCCCGCCGCGTCGCCCTTCATGATCAGATCGAAGAGGTCGAGCACCCGCCCCCGGTCGGCCAGCCCCAGCATGGTGCGCACCTGATCGGCGGTGGTCTCGCCCGAGCCATGGGCGATCGCCTGGTCGAGCAGGCTGATCGCGTCGCGCACCGAGCCTTCTGCGGCGCGCGCGATCAGCGCCAGCGCGTCCTCGCCGATCGCGGCGCCCTCCTTCGCGGCTATGGAACGCAGATGCCCGATCATCACCTCGGGCTCGATGCGGCGCAGATCGAAGCGCTGGCAGCGGCTGAGCACCGTCACCGGCACCTTGCGGATCTCGGTGGTGGCGAAGATGAACTTCACATGCGGCGGCGGCTCTTCCAGCGTCTTCAGCAGCGCGTTGAAGGCATTCACCGAGAGCATGTGCACCTCGTCGATGATGAACACCTTGTAGCGCGCGCTGGCGGCGCGATAGGCCACCGTGTCGATGATCGCGTCGCGGATGTTCTGCACGCCGGTGTTCGAGGCCGCGTCCATCTCGATCACGTCCACATGCCGCCCCTCGGCGATGGCGGTGCAGTACTCGCAGAGGCCGCAGGGCTCGGTGGTGGGGCCGCCCGCGCCATCGGGGCCAATGCAGTTGAGCCCCTTGGCGACGATCCGCGCCGTCGTGGTCTTTCCCGTGCCGCGAATGCCCGTAAGGATGAAGGCCTGCGCGATGCGGTCTGCGGCGAAGGCGTTCTTCAGCGTGCGCACCATCGCCTCCTGCCCGATCAGGTCGGCGAAGGTGGCGGGGCGGTACTTGCGCGCGAGCACCTGGTAAGCGGGGACGTCGGACATGCGGACCTTGCGGATTCGGAACCGGTGCCCAGACTAGGGCCGGGGCGGGGGCGCGTCCAGCCGCAGGCCCTGTGCGTGACAGGGCTTCGCAGCCACCGCGCCCCCGCCTACACTCGCGCCGGGAGAGCCACCATGAGCCACATCCTCGCTATCGACGCCGGCACCACCTCGAACCGGGCGATCGTATTCGATGCCGGGCTCTCGCCGGTGGCCAGCGCCCAGCAGGAATTCGCCCAGCATTACCCGCAAGGCGGCTGGGTGGAACATGACGCCGAGGAGATATGGGCCGGTGTGCAGGCCAGCGCGCGCGCGGCGCTTGGCAGGACCGGCGCACCGCCGATGCCTGCCGCGCGCTTGAGGAAGCCGGGCACGGGCCCGAGGTGGCGCGTCACACCGGCCTTGTGCTCGACCCCTATTTCTCCGCCTCCAAGATCGCCTGGCTTCTCGACCATGTGCCGGGCGCGCGAGCCCGGGCGGAGCGCGGCGAACTGGCCTTCGGCACCATCGACTGCTGGCTGATCTGGCAGCTTACCGGCGGTGCGGTGCACGCCACCGATGCCACCAATGCCGCGCGCACCTCGCTCTACGACATCCGCCGCGGCACCTGGTGTGCGGAACTTTGCGAGATGTTCCGCGTGCCGCCCGCGCTGCTGCCCGAGGTTCGCGACTGCGCCGCCGACTACGGCACCACCACGCTGCTGGGCACGCCCGTGCCGATCCGCGGCGTGGCGGGCGACCAGCAGGCGGCGGCCATGGGGCAGGGCTGTTTCGCGCCCGGCATGGTGAAGGCCACCTTCGGCACCGGCGCCTTCGCGCTGATGAACACCGGCGCGCAGATGGTGGAAAGCCGCAACCGCCTGCTCGCCACCATAGCCTGGCGGCTCGGCGGCGAGACGGCCTATGCGCTGGAAGGCTCTATCTTCGTCGCCGGGGCGGCCGTGCAATGGCTGCGCGACGGGCTGGGCGTGATCGGATCGGCGGGCGAGACTGGCGCTCTTGCCGCCTCCGCAGACCCGGGGCAGGAGGTGATCCTCGTGCCCGCCTTCACCGGCCTCGGGGCACCGCACTGGGCGGCGCAAGCGCGCGGCGCACTCTTCGGGCTGACGCGGGCGACCGGCCCGGCCGAACTCGCCCGCGCAGCACTGGAAAGTGTGGGCCTCCAGACCGCAGACCTCCTGACCGCCATGCAGGCCGACTGGCCCGCCACCGCCGGGATGGTTCTGCGCGTCGATGGCGGGCTCGCCGCCTCCGACTGGGCGATGCAGTTTCTGGCCGACATCCTCGGCGCCCCGGTCGAGCGGCCCGCAGTGCTCGAGACCACCGCGCTCGGCGCTGCCTGGCTTGCCGGGTTGCAGGCCGGGCTCTGCCCGGGGCCGGAGGAGATGCGCGCCCGCTGGCAGGCCGAGCGGCGCTTCGTGCCGGTGATGGCGGCGGCGGAACGCACCCGCCGCCGCTCCGCCTGGCAGCGCGCCGTGGTTGCCACGCTCGCGGTCTGAGCCACGCTCAGGCGGGATTGTCCATGCGCGCCTCGACGCGCACCCGCCCCTTCACCGCCTCGGGCCAGTGCAGCGTCAGGCTGGCCCCTCCCGCGCCCTGCTCGACCTGCACATAGGGCTGCGCGAAGACCGCCGACCCGGCGGCGGTGGTGATCGCCCCCTGCGGCACCAGGCCAGAGACCACCCGCGCCCGCCCGTCGAAAGGCAGCCGCCCGGCGAGGTCCACCGTCCACACGCTCTGCGGGCTGTTCTCGCTGTGGTCGATCACCACCGGATTGGCGGTGAAGCGCCCGACCGCGTTGAAGCTGTTGCCCTCCACCACGATGTTGCGCATCCGCCCACGGTCGAGATCGGCGAAGGTGGTGTCAATGCGCTCTACCCGGTCCACCGCGCCGTTGATGGGGCGGAAGACGTTGTCCGAAAGCGTCAGCCCCTGGATGAAATGCCCCGGACCGTGCGGCTTGACCACCAGCCACGAGAAGGAGGGTGGCGCGCCGATGGCAGTGCAGTTGTTGTTCGTCATGCTGAGCCCGCCGAAAGAGAATTCGTTGCCGAAGTCCGGCGCCTCGTCGTGCTCGTTCGTCCATTCCACCCAGCAGTTGTCGATGTAGTTGCCGGTGATCGCGGTCAGCACGTTGGGCTGTGTCAGGATCAGCCCGGCGCTGCGCACCCCGCCCTGGATGTCGTCGCCCTGGAAGAAGTGATTTCCCGAGATCAGATGCCCCGTGCCGTGCATCACCCCCCAGTGCAGGAAGCGCATCGCCTGGTTGTCGCGGATCTTGGCGTCGTTGGCGTTCATGTTGAAGCCGATTGTCCGGCGATCCTGCACAGGCACCGATTGCTCGTTCGAGAGCCACTGGTTGCGCTCCAGATGCATGTCCTGGCAGCCGCGGTTCATCGAGGTGAGGCCGCGGTCCTTGGGCCGGGCGAACTGGCAGTCGCGCACCTGGAACACGCGCCCCTCGGGCGCGAGCATGATGCCCGAGCACTGGCCGTTGCACTGGAACTCGATGCTGTCGAGGATGAACTGGCTGAGCTTGGCGAACCCGCCGAAGTCGAGCAGATACTTGAAGCGGCGGAAGGTGAAGACCTGCGTGCCGGTGGCCCCGAACAGCGGCTGCGACAGGAACAGGTGCCCCGCCGCGTCGTTGCGCGACCGCACATAGACCTCACGCCCGACACCGTTGCCGCTGACCAGCGCGCCCACGGGAATGGCTGCAGGGTTTGCCACGTTCGACAGCCGCGTGGGAAAGGCGGGGTCATAGCTGGCCTGCGCGCTCACCACCGTGTCGTCCCACGCCGGCGAGGGCTGCGCCTCGAGCTGGCCGTTTCGGATCACCCGGCGCACCTCGAACACGTCCTTGTCGTCGAGCGCCGCCTGCATGTCGATCGGCGCAGAAAGCTGGACACGCCGCCCGCCCATGTCGAGGCTCTCGTGGTCGGTGAAGTTCATCAGCGCCTGCACCGCCTTGCGGAAGGCGAGCGGCTCGTCGCCG
>PHEG01000242.1 GCA_002842835.1 Alphaproteobacteria bacterium HGW-Alphaproteobacteria-2
CTCCACCCGCACCGCCTCGATGCGCCGCATCCCCGCCTCCTCCACCCGGTCGATGCGGTAGAGGGTCTCGACACCCCCAGCCCGATGCGCCACCAGATCACCCGCACCCAGCCCCAGCGTCGAGGGCGGCAGCGCGAAACGCGCCCGGTCGCGCGCCACCCGCGCCTCGGCAAGGAAGCGCTCGGCCACCGCCCGCCCCTCGCCCGGCGTCAGCGCCAGCGGCAGGTCGCTCTGCGCCACGCCGACGGTTTCCTCGTCGGGCAGCACCGCCTCGGCCACACGCGCCTCGAAATCCGCCTCGGCCTCGGTGAAGCCCACACGCACACGGCCGGAAAGCTCCGCCGCCGCCTCGCGCACTGCCTCCAGCCCGTCCGCCTCGCCATCGACGGCGAACCGTCCGTCCTCCAGCACCGCCTCGGGCCCGGCATCGCCGCGTGCCCGAAACCGGATGCGCCCCTCGCGCTCAGAGGCATCCACCGCGTGCGCCAGCAGAAGCGGCTGCAACAGCGCCCGCCCCGAGGCCACCTCGGCCGCCGCATAACCGCGCACGATCCCGTGCAGCCCCGCCACGTCGCACTCCGCCACGCCCGAGCGCGCGCAGACATCGGCGATCACCGCGTCCAGCGTCTGCACCGTCAACCGCCCGGTCAGCCAGTGCCCGCGCGCATGGTTCGCGCCATCCGCCCAGATCTCGCGCGCGTTCGGGAAGGCAGGCCAGGGCCGCGCGTCCCAGGCCCAGACATGCGCGCGCCCCATGTCGATCATCGGCCCGCCGTAGACCTCCGAAACCGGGTTGTTCTCCGGGTCCTCCCAGTAGCCCAGCAGCGCGCGCAGATACTGCAACTGCATCAGGTCGTCCCGCCGCCCGTCCGAGAAACGCGGCAGCGCCGACTCGGCCGATTTCGGATCGACGAACACGTTGGGCTGATTGGCCCCCTTGTCCACCGCCGGGCAGCCCAGTTCGGTGAACCAGACGGGCTTCGACTGCGGCACCCAGGCCGTGGGCTCCGCCGCCCGCACGCCGCCCACCCGGTCGTAATGGGCGTTCGCCCACCAGGCGCGGATGTCCTTGAAGCGGAACACCCAGGGCTCGCCATAAGCCCCGTCCTCGACCGGCCGCCTCCGCTGCGCCGTGCGCGCCTCCTCCGAGTCGTAGAACCAGTCGAACCCCTCGCCACCCTCGATGTTGGACCGCAGATAGCCCAGGTCATGCACCGAACCCCAGGCGGCATCGGCATGCCCCTCGCGATCGCGCCAGTCGGCGAGCGGCATGTAATTGTCGATCCCGACGAAATCGACCGCCGCATCGGCCCAGAGCGGATCGAGATGGAAGAACACGTCGCCCGAGCCGTCCTGCGGCTGATAGCCGAAATACTCCGACCAGTCGGCGGCATAACCGATCTTCACATTCGGCCCCAGGATCGCCCGGCAATCCGCTGCCAATGCACGTAATTGCACCACCGCCGGAAAGCTCTTCCCGGGCCCCCGCACCTGCGTGAGCGAGCGCAATTCCGAGCCGATGATGAACGCCTCCACCCCTGCCGCGGCGGCCAGATGCGCCTGATGCAGCACCATGCGGCGGTAGGAGAATTCCTCGGGTCCCGTATAGCGCACCCCGTCCCCATCGAGCGAAAAATCCCCCGGCCCCGCCTGCCCGAAGAACGCCGCCACCTCCGCCACCGCCGCCGCCGTCCCGTCGGGAGATCCCTCGCGCCCCGGCGCCAGTTCCGTGGTGATCCGCCCCCGCCACGGATAGGCAGGCTGATCCTCCGCCTCCGTCCAAGGGTCGGGCAGCCCGTTGCCCGCCGGGATGTCCATCATCAGGAACGGGTAACAGACCACCCCCATCCCCCGCTCCTTCACCGCGGCGATGGCCTCCAGGACGGAGGCATCGGCGGGCGTGCCGCCAAAGGCCGGCCGCCCCTCCATCCGGCTCACCGCCTCGGCCGCGTCCCGGTCCACCCCCGAGACCCGCCAGCGCATCGGCCGCCCGTCCGCCTCCCTCTGTTCGACCTTCGGCAACACCCGGCACGCACCCGCGCGCAGGTCGTCGCCGAACCAGCTCACCACCAGCGCCACCGAGCGGCAGTTCGGCACCTCTCCCGCAAGCTGATCCAGCGCTTCCTCGATATCCGCGCGCGGCCCCACGGTGTTGACATTGGCCAGCCGGTTCAGGCCGGGCCCCATGCGGAAATGCACCGGCGTCGTCGCAAGCGCATACTCCCCCGAGCCCGGGATCAGCGCCACGGCCCGAACCCGTTCCGCCGCAGAGGGCTCCAGTCCCGCGCCGCGCGCAGGCCGGATCACCTCGAAGCTGAACTGCGGCACCCGCGTGCCGAAGGGCGTGAGGTCCAGATCCTCGATCACCACATAGGCCACGCCGCGAAAGGCGGGCGCGTTGCCCGCCCCCTCCACCGCCGCGATCTTCGGGTCGGGCAACTGATCCTCGTCGCCCGGATAGACCCGCAGGTTCAGATCCTCCGCCGCGATCTCAACCCCGTCGGCCCAGATGCGCCCCACCCGCGCGATCGCCCCCTCGCTCAACGCGACGGCGAGGCTCACGGTATAGAAGAACTCCCGCGTCTTCGGTGCCTTGGGCGTGCCCTTCCCCGAGCCGCCGGAGCTGCGCACATGCTCCTGAAAGCGCGACGCCCAGATCACCTGGCCGGCCACCCGCATGCGCCCCCAGACCACGGGTACCGCCGCCCCCTCGCTCGCACCGGTCAGGCGGAATCGCTCCACCCGCGGCCCCTGCACTGCGCCCGAACCCTGCCCAAGCAGCCGCGCGTCGATCGCGCGCCCCACAACCGCCCCCGCAGCACGCCCCACGACCGCCGCCGAAAGCCCCAGCACCGAGCCGCCGATCGCCGAACCCGCCGCCGCCCCTCCGTGCCCGGAATAGGCGTGAATGAACGTGGGCCCCGCCCGCCCCGCCGCCGAGATGCCCAGATGCTTCGCCACGCTGCCCGCGCGCATGCGGAAGAGCAGCACATCCCCCGCCCCCGGCTCCGCCACCGGCAGCAGATGGCGCAGCGCCGCCGCCCAGAGCCGCTCCTCATGCGCCGCCTCCGCCCAGTCTTCGCTATAGGCGGGCGGCAGTTCCGGCTCCGGCCCGCAAAGCGCGCGCCACAGACCACGCACCAGCCCCAGGCAATCCACCCCCGCCCCCTTGGCGCTGGCCTGATGCCGGTAGGGCGTGCCGATCCAACTGTGCGCCTCCGCCACCACCCGTTCGCACGGCACCGCACGCAGCTCCCGCATCTTCATCTTTCCTCAACCACTTATGCGCCGTCGGCTACCGCCATCGTTCACCCCCTCGCGCAGCGGATAGGAGGTCAGCCAGTCCTCCCCCGGGATGTCGGGGAATCCCCTGAAATTGAGGAAATTGTCGAACTTGAGCTTGCAGGTCTCCGCGCGCTTGTCGCAGCCCGCCTGCAACCGAACCCGCTCGCCCGCCGTCAGGCCCGCGCGCACCGGTTCCCACAACTCCACCTCGCGCCACGCCCCCGCCAGCCGGTCGTTCTTCACCACGCCGCCGAGCCCCCGCGCGGCCCCCTCCAGCACCGTCACCGTGCCGAAGGCGAACCAGTCCGGCAGGAAACTCCCCAGGTCGGCGGCAGGAAACCGCAGCACCGGCCCCGCCACTTCCGCCAGCGGCAATTCGGAAAAGAATCCAGGTGTTTCCAGATCGAAGCGGCAACGTGCATCGCCATGGATGGCCGAACACTGCCGCAGGAATACCAGCCCCTGCTCCGCTCCCAGCGCCTCGGCCAGCCCGCGCAACTCCACCTCGAAGGCCCCGGCCCCGCGCGTGATCTCGCCGAACGATCCGCGGAAGAGCGCCACGCGTTCTGCCACATCCGCCCAGTTCACCAGCCAGATGGTGAGCCGCGCCCCGTCCCAGCGCCCGGCCATGATGTCCGTCTCGGAGAGCCCCGCGTCCGA
>PHEG01000243.1 GCA_002842835.1 Alphaproteobacteria bacterium HGW-Alphaproteobacteria-2
GCCGGAATACCGCGCCCGCTGCGAGAGCTTCTTCGCCGGTGTGCTGGAGGGGTCGCGGCTGATCGCCAAC
The DNA here is from genome assembly GCA_002842835.1 of Alphaproteobacteria bacterium HGW-Alphaproteobacteria-2. GTDB lineage: Bacteria > Pseudomonadota > Alphaproteobacteria > Rhodobacterales > Rhodobacteraceae > PHEG01. Next base: position 71 of record PHEG01000243.1, read on the forward strand.
AATCCGGTCTGGCGGCAGTTTCCCAACCTTTCCTGCGCGCGCTGGTTCGCGGGTAACCGGGTGCTGGTGGGTGATGCGTTGCACACGGCGCATTTCTCCATCGGTTCGGGCACGCGGCTGGCGCTGGAGGATGTGATCGCGCTGGTGCGGGCCTTGCAGGAGAACGGATGGGACATCGCCGCGGCGCTACCCGCCTATCAGGCGGCGCGCCAGCCGGTGCTGGACAAGCTGGTGCAGGCGGCGCGGCGTTCTGCCGACTGGTATGAGGATTTCGGGCGCCACATGGATCTGGAACCCTGGCGCTTTGCGCTGTCCTACATCCGCCGCGCCGGGCGGCTCGACGCGGCGCGGCTGCGCGCGCTGGCGCCGCGTTTCAGCGCAGCGATTGAGGCACGCGGCATCGACCTGGAGGGCGAGGCATGAGCACCGCCCCCGTCGCCGATCTCGCCCGCGCCATCGGCTTCGATCTGCCCGAGCGCTACAACGCCGCGCGGCTTCTGTGGGACAATCTGCCGATGCGCGCGGAGCGCCCTGCGATCATCACCGGCGAGGGCGCCGTCAGCTATGGCGCGCTCGCCGCCGAGGCCGCGCGCATCGGCAATGCGCTGCTCGCAAGCGGGGCGCAGCCGGGCGAGCGGGTGCTGCTCTTTCTCGACGACACGCCGGTCTATCCAGCCGCAATCATGGGGTCGATGCGCGCAGGCCTGGTGCCTATGCTGATCAACACCTTGTCCACCGACGATCTGCTACGCTTCTACCTTGCCGACAGCGCCGCCGCGGCGGTGATCTGCGCCGCGAGCGACCGCGCGCGCTTCGGCTCGGATATGCTGGAGGGCACGGGCGTGCGCGCCATCCTCTCGGCGCAGGACTGGCAAGGCGCGCCCAACTTGCTGGCCGAGGCGCCCACGCGGCGTTGCGACATGTGCCGCCTATACCCATGCCGCCTATGCCCGGCATGTGCTGAAGCTGACGGAAGAAGACATCTGTTTCTCGGTTCCCAAGATTTTCTTCGCCTACGGCTTCGGCAATTCGGTCACCTTCCCCTTCGCCGCCGGGGCCGCCACGGTGCTGCTGGAGGGGCGGCCCGAGCCCGGGCGCGTGCTCGAGGCCATCGCGCGCCACCGTCCCACGGTCTTCTTCGGGTTGCCCACGCTCTACACCGCGCTGACCGCGGCGCCGGAAATGGCGCGCGCCGATCTCTCGTCGCTGCGGCTCTGCGTCAGCGCCGCCGAGATCCTCTCCGAGGATGTCGCGGGTGCGTGGCGCGCGCGCTCGGGGCTCGAGATCGTCGAGGGGCTGGGCTCCACCGAGATGCTGCACATCTATCTCTCGAACCGGCCCGAAGCCTGGCGCCGCGGGTCGGCGGGTCGCGTGGTGCCGGGCTATGCGGTGCGGCTCGTCCGCCCTGACGGCGGCGAGGCGGGGCCGGGCGAGGAGGGGGTGATGCAGGTGGCGGGGCTTTCCGCCCTGAGCGGCTACTGGAATCGCCCCGACAAGACCACGGAGACCCTGCGCGACGGCTGGGTGGACACCGGTGACCGCTTCGAGATGGACGCGGACCGCTTCTACTACTTCAAGGGCCGCGCCGACGATCTGGTGAAGATCTCCGGCCAGTGGGTCTGGCCGATGGAGGTGGAGCTGGCGCTGAACGAGCACCCGGCGGTGCAGGAGGCCTGCGTGCTGGCCCTGCCGCTCGCCGACGGGCGCATGACGCTGCGCGCCTGGGTGGTGGCGCGGCCCGGCCAGGCTCCCGGGGCGATGCTGGAGAAAGTCCTGAAGGAGCACGCCAAGGCGGTTCTGCTGCCGCACAAGTACCCGCGCAGCATCGTCTTCCTCGACACGTTGCCAAAGACCGGCACGGGCAAGATCGACCGCCAGGCGCTGCGCAGAGACAGCGCCTGAGGCGCGAGTTTCATAAAACCGTTACACAACTTTTGCAAAACCATCAGAACTGAGGGATAAACCCGACCCTGACGCAGTGCGCGCCACAGGAGGCGGGATTGACCGACAGCAAGCATCTGGTTTCGTCCTACGATCGGGACCTCGAGTCGATCCAGGCGCTCATCATGAAGATGGGCGGCATGGTCGAGACCGCCATTGCCGATTCGGTCAAGGCGCTTGTCGAGCGCGACGAGGACCTTGCGGCCGAGGTGCGCGAGCGAGACCGCGACATAGACGCGATGGAAGAACTCGTGAACGAGCAGGCCGCGCGCATCCTCGCGCTCCGCGCGCCCGCGGCCTCGGACCTGCGCACTGTGCTTACGGTGATCAAGATTTCCGCCTCGCTGGAGCGGATCGGGGACTACGCCAAGAACCTCGCCAAGCGCACGTCGGTGCTGGTGCAGATGCACCCGATCGACGGCTCGGGCGGCGCGATCCGGCGCATGGCCCGCGAGGTCGAGGTGATGCTGCGCGACGGGCTCGACGCCTATGTTCAGCACGATGTCCAGATGGCCGCCGACGTGCGCTCGCGCGACCGCGACGTGGACCAGATGTACAACGCGCTCTTCCGCGAGTTGCTGACCCACATGATGGAAGACCCACGCAACATCACCGCCTGCATGCACCTGCATTTCATCGTCAAGAACATCGAGCGCATGGGCGATCTGACCACCAACATCGCCGAGCAGGTGATCTACCTCGTCACCGGGGAGATCCCCGACGACGAGCGGCCTAAGGGAGACCGCACGCCCTTCGTCGCGGAGCCGGAGAACGGCTGATGGCGGGGCATGTTCAGCAACCGGTCGTTCTGGTGGTCGAGGACGAGACCGCCCAGCGCGAGGTTCTGGCCTATAATCTCGAGGCAGAGGGTTTCCGCGTCGCCAAGGCCGAGAACGGCGAGGACGCGCTGCTGATGGTGCGCGAGGAGAAGCCCGACATCCTGATCCTCGACTGGATGCTGCCGCGCGTCTCGGGCATCGAGGTGTGCCGCAGGCTCAAGACGAAATCGGAAACGCGGGGCATTCCGATCATAATGCTCTCCGCCCGCTCCGAGGAGATCGACCGCGTGCGCGGGCTCGAGACCGGTGCGGACGATTATGTTGTCAAACCCTATTCGGTGATCGAGCTGATGGCGCGGGTTCGCACGCAGTTGCGCCGCTCGCGCCCCTCGTCGGTTGGCGAGCGGCTGGAATACGAGGATCTGGTGCTCGATACCGAAACCCACCGCGTCTATCGCGGAAACAACCTGCTGAAGGTGGGTCCCACCGAGTTCCGCCTGCTCTCGACCCTGATGGAGAAGCCGGGCCGCGTCTGGAGCCGCGAGCAACTGCTCGACCGGGTCTGGGGCCGCGACATCTATGTCGATACCCGCACCGTGGACGTGCATGTGGGCCGCCTGCGCAAGGCGCTCACCCTGCATGGCGGCGAGAACCCGGTGCGGACGGTGCGCGGCGTGGGCTATTCGCTGGGCTGATCGCGGCGGAACACCGCCATCTGGCTTGACCCGCCAAGTTCGGGATGGGCGCCGCCGACATCGTGGAACGCCACGCCTCGTCCCCAGCGTGCTGCCGCGCCCTTCGCCCAGCTGCGGAATTTCGCGCGGTTCCACTCGAAACGGTGGCCCGGGTGGCGCATCCGCCCGGGCGGGACACCGAGGAGCGCGTTGAACTCGGCATTTGGGGTGGTCAGCACCAGAAGTTCCAGCACCTCCACCATCGCCGCGGCGTCGAAGCCGCAGAGCGCGGGCGGCGGGGCGAGCAGGCTGCCCTCTGCCAGCGTCACCCGTGCCTGCGCCGCCTCCGGCAGCCCCGCGAGCCGCGCCCGGGCCCGGACGAGCGCGTCGGCGTCCGCCTCCAGACCCGCGAGCCGCGCGATGCGCCCTTCCTGCGCGAGCGGGATCAGCAGATCGCCCGAACCGCAGCCGAGATCCACCAGGCTCTCCACTCCCTCGAGCGCCGCGCGTACCGCGGCCAGCCGTTCCGTGTGCCACCATGTGGTCATGCCGGGCGTTGCATCAGCACGATGTCCTTCGCCGGGCTTTCAAACCGCCAGCGGCGCAGCGAGGCGAGATGGGCGAGCGTCTCGCGCCGGTAGAAGGCGACATGCGTGGGATCGAGCCGGTAATGCCAGCGTTCGAAGGCCGCGTCATCGGTCTGGAAGCAGGTCATGATGCCCAGCCAGCCCCCGGGGCGGACCAGGGCGCACATCGCGTCGAAGGAGTCTGCCGGGCGGTGTAAATGCTCAGCTACCTCGGTGCAGGTGACGAAGTCATAGCGCCGGGCGAGCGGCGCGGGGTCGGGTGCATAGATCGGGTCCCACATCGCCATCGGGTGCCCTGCCTCTGCCAGCATCGCCGCAAGCGCGGGCCCCGGGCCGCAACCGTAATCGAGCCCCTCGGCTCCGGGTGCCAGCCGGGCGCGCAAGGGCGCGGCAAGCCGGTTCAGGAAGGCGCGGTAGCGCGGGTCGGCGGGGTCGTTCCGGTGCAGGTCGTATTGTGCTTTCTCGGTCGCCAGGTCCGGGTGCTGCGCGGGGTCGAGCAGCGTGGCGCGGCAGGTGGGGCAGCGCAGGTAGCGGCGGCCTTCGAAGGTTCCGAAGGGACCAACGCC
>PHEG01000244.1 GCA_002842835.1 Alphaproteobacteria bacterium HGW-Alphaproteobacteria-2
CGCCCCGCGATCTCTGCCGCGTCGATCATGTCGAAACCGCGCGCATAGCTTTCGTCGAGGACCTTCACGGCCTGCGAGTGGTACATCTCGGCACTATCGGTCGCCACGGTGATCAACGCATCGTTCTCGTCGAGGTCGAGGTAGCGGGCGAGCTTGATGGCGGCCACGACGTTCGCGATCCCCGAGAGCCCGAGCAGGGAAAGCTGCTCGGCCTTCACGGGATCGACGCCCTTACGCTCGGTCAGGAAGGCGCGGCCCTCGGGGCGGTTGAACAGCAGGTTCAGGTGGTCGGACGCCCGGTCGCTGACGCCGATCACGAAGTCTGTATTGAGTGCATTGTGTATCAGCGGCACATGCTTGTCGCCGATACCCTGGATATTGTGCTCGCCATAGCCGTTGCGCAGCAGGGTCGGGCATTCTAGAGCCTCGACGGCGGCTATGCGGGTGCCGAGTGCCTGCTTCAGATGGTCGCCCGCAGCCAGCGTGCCGCCGGAACCCGAAGCGCAGACGAAGGCGCGCAGGGAGAGGGCCCCATCATGGTTCACGGCCTCGAATATCTTCTCAAGCGCCGGCCCGGTTACGGCGCGGTGAATGATGTAATTGCCAAACTCGCGGAACTGGTTGAGGATGACGTTCTGCGGGTCCTGGGACAGCAGCTTGCAGGCATCGTAGATCTCCTTCAGGTTGCTCTCGGAGCCCGGCGTACGCTGGATATCCCGCTCGCTCTCGACCCAGGCCTCGAGCCATGCGAACCGTTCGCTGCTCATGAGTTCCGGTAGGACGGCCACGCTCCGGCATCCGAGAGCCCGGGCGATGGCAACCCCGCCGCGGCAATAGTTGCCGGTCGAGGGCCAGACACTGCGGTGCCGGTCCGGGTCGAACTGGCCGGTCACCAAGCGTGGTACGAGACAGCCATAGGCAGCCAGCACCTTGTGGGCGCGGATCATCGGGAAACGCTGGCCGATGGCGACGATGATCGTCGCCCGGACACCCGTCAGTTCCGGCGGAAGCGCAATATGCGCCGGGGTGTCGGCAAAGCCGCGCCGGACTGCGTCATTGTACCAATGCACGCGGAAGAGGTTGAGCGGCGAGTCCGAATCCGGGTCGATGCCCGCCAGTTCAGCTACGATGTCGGCGGGGATCAGCTTCGGGTCGGCAAGCTCTGTAATCTTCGGAAGTCTGACGCCCTTCTGCCGCAGTCGCGCGACAGCGCGCTCGTGGCTGCCTTCGTCCAGGATGCTGCGTGCAAACAAGTCGTTCACTGTCTCGTCTCCGGTCTTTGAGAACTTGCATATGCGACATCGCCCTTCCGACGTCGCTGGCCCGGCCGCCCGGCATGGCGGAGCAGCGACGCAGACGTGTCCACGTCGGAACGGCCCGGATCGGCTCGGGTCATTCCCTGTCCCTCGCTTCCAGCGCGAGGAGGACATCTGCCGCGGAGCCCGCGAGCAGGTCCACATGCTCACGCATGACGCGATGCGCGCTTTCCTCGTCCCCCGAAGCGATGGCCTCGATGATCCGCGCGTGCTCTTCGGCAGAACGGATCATCCGCCGGGGCTGAAAGCTGATATGGCGACGGTAGACATTCACGCGATTGCGCAGCTTCACTGCCTCGTCGTGCAAGTAGGAGTTCTGGCACGCCGCGTAGATCACTTCGTGAAACCGGTTGTTCGCCGCAAAGAAGGCGTCGTGATCATTCGCCGCAGCATGCTTCTCGCAGTCTCGATTGTGCCTGCGGATCGCGTCGATCTCGGTCGCCGTCATTCGCCGTGCGCAGAGCCGCGAGCAAAGTCCTTCAAGCTCCGCCATGACCTGGAACATCTCGATTAGTTCCGCCGTGGTCAGCCGCCGCACGGTGGCGCCGTGGTTCCGGCGGATCTCGACGAGTCCACTCGATTCGAGATGCCGGAGCGCCTCGCGGACCGGGGTGCGTGACACGGAAAAGCGGCGCGCAAGCGCCTGTTCGTCCAGCCTGTCTCCAGGCTTCAGGACATTGCTCAGGATATCGTCTTCGAGAGCCTCGACAACGTTGGACGCGGCCGAACCGCCATCGTTGCCGTTGCCGTTGTCGTTGCCGTTGTCGGCCGTCTGCCTGTCGTTACCTGGTTCGGGACGGCCTCGAAGCCTGAGCGTACTCATCCTGCCTCTCCGAGCGAAAAACTGCATCTTCGGGAGCCTTGTCGCGACAAGGCTGCCCTATACTCTCTCTACCTCATGGTTGATCGTGATGACGAGGCTCGTGCTGTCTGTCTCGCCCTCGTTCAGGGTGAAATGCGGGTCGCCCGGTTCGAATAGGACGGCCTGCCCGCCGGTGAGGGTGAAGCGCTGTTCGCCGGTGTCGAAGGTCAACTGGCCCGCCACGACGTAGAAGACCTGGGACCAGTTGTCGTGATGGTGCATCTCGCCGCCCCCGCCCGGCGGGGCCTTGGAAACCTGGACGGAGAACGTCCGGCCGGCAAAGGGCACGATATCAAGGACATTGAGCCCGCCGAAATGGTTCGGTGGCGTGACGCCGGTCTTGTCACCGTCCTTCCAGACTTTCATGGTTGGGACCTCCGGTTAGGGCTGGAACATTTCACGAAATATACTCCATGTAGGGGCTGATCACGGAGCGCACGGCGATCTGGATCAATGCCGGTTTGCGGCTTTCGAGCGCCAACTTCACCGCGACCGCGATCTCGTCGCGGCCATGGCATGCGAAGCCAAGGCATCCGAGCCCTTCCGCAACTCTTGCCCAATCGCGGCGGGGCAGCCCCATCTCGTAGGTGGTCCCGTATTTCTTCTCCTGCGGCAGGGCTATGGCACCCCACATTCCATCGTCGAGAACCGCGATGATGAAGGGCTTGCCATAGCGTTCCGCCGTATCGAGCTCGGCTA
>PHEG01000007.1 GCA_002842835.1 Alphaproteobacteria bacterium HGW-Alphaproteobacteria-2
GTGGACTTGTAGGAGCTGGGGCGCAGCAGCACGACGCAGGAGGTGGGCGGATGGTCCCAGCCCTCGGTCAGCACCGCCACGTTGACGACGACGCGGATGTCCCCCGCCGCGTAGTCGGCGAGGATCGCCTTGCGGGTGTCGGCCGCCAGATCGCCGTGGATCAGCGCGGCGGAAACGCCCGCCGCCCGGAATGCATCCGTCACGTGCTCGGCATGCGCGACGGTGGAGCAGAACACCACCGTCTGCCGGTAGTTTCTTCCATTCCCTGTCGCGGCTCCGCCGCTCCCCGCCTCTTGCGCCTTCTCCTTCCAGTGCCGGATCACCTCGTCGGTGACCGGGGCGCGGTCCATGATGCCCGCCACTTCGGCCATGTCGAAATCCGACAGGGTCTTGCGGACCGACCGCAGTTCGTCCTGCACACCCACATCGATGACAAAGGTGCGGGGCGGCACCAGGTGGCCCGAGGCGATCAACTCACCCAACCGCACCTGGTCTGCGACATTGTCGAAAACCTCGCGCAGCCCCTTCTTGTCGCCCCGGTTCGGCGTCGCCGTGACCCCGAAGATGCGGGCATCGGGATTGGCGTCGCGCACCCGGTCGATGATGCGGCGGTAGCTGTCGGCCACCGCATGGTGCGCTTCGTCGATCACCAGCAGGTCAAGGCGCGGCATGTCGGCCAGGTTCGTGGCCCGTGCCAGTGTCGGCACCATGGCGAAGGCGACCTGGCCGCCCCAGGATTTTTCGGTGGCGTCGATCACCGAGGTGGCGACGCCCGGCACCACGCGCTGGAACTTGGCGCGGTTCTGCGCCGTCAGCTCGTCGCGATGCGCCAGCACGCAGGCCTTGGCGCCGTCGCCGATCATCTCGCCCGTGACCGCCGAGAGCATGATGGTCTTGCCAGCACCAGTGGGCGCCACGCCCAGCGTGTTGCCGCGGGAGGCGAGCGCAGCCACGCTGCGCTCGACGAAGGTTTTCTGGCGGGGGCGCAGGCGCATGGCCGGGATCCCCCTTGACTCACGCCCAGCTCGGCCGCCCGGCGAACCCGGGGCCGGACGCGGGCTGGCTGGGCTGATGTGCCGGTGCCGCAGGGGTGGTTTGATGCGGGGCGTGCCCGACCGCACCCTGTGCGCCGAGCTGCAGCGCCGCCGTCCCCATGATCTGCGCGTAGTCGCGATGATCAGGCGTGACCGCGCTGCGGATCTCGTTCTTGTCGTCGCCGCTGGCGTCGGTGCCGATGTCGATGCGGGCGATGAACTCGATCCCGTCGAGATCGGCGAAGCCGTTGATCCGCCGCGCCGCCTGCGCCTCGGCCGACATGTCCTTGTCGGAAATCCCGCGGGCCGAGTTCAGCATGCCGCGCACGAGGCTGCGGCCCATGTTCGCCCAGTCCGGCCCCTTGGGGCTCATGAGCCCGATCAGGGTGAAGATCTTGCGCCGGGCATATTGGCCCTCGGTGACGGTGAACTCGCCGTTCAGATAGACAGCACCCGTCGAGCCGCGCGTGGCATAGCCGCCGGTCCAGCCCTGCGACGGATCGTCGAAGCCGCCCGGGCGGATGGTCAGGCGCACCTTGGCCAGCGTGCCCTTGGGGATCAGGTTGGTGTTGCTCTGCGCGTCGTTGAAATCGTTCCAGGAACCCATGGGGAACCTCCTTTTCTGATCAGGATTGCGGTTGGGATTGGGCGTCAGCCGGCATGCGCGGTGCGGTGGTCACCAGCGGGCGCGCCTCGATCGGCAGGGGCTGGTGGATCTTCGCGATGAGCTGGCCGAGATGCGGGGGTTCCAGCAGTGCGAGACGGCCGGAACGGTCCTTGGCCGGGTAGCCCCAGCGGTTCTGCGTGTGGCAGACGAAGACCCGCTGCGGCACACCCTTGTCGTCGGGCAGCGAGGTCAGCGTCAGCACCTCGTCGACAATGCCCGGCAGCTCGAGCCCGGTTTTTGATCCGTCGATCTGCGGCTGGAACACCTTGCGATTGAAGTCGTCGAGCTTCTCGTCGAGGATCCCGACGAAGATGACGTTCTTCGCCCGCGTGTGCTGCAGATGGGTGAGCCAGGCGATCATCTCGCGCCCGTGCAGCCCGTAGGCGCCGCGGACGTCCGGCTTGCCGGTCTTGTCCGAATGCGCCTCGGGCTGACCCTTGCACCAGCCAAAGCAGAGCCGCCCCGCCACGGTGATCGAGTCGATGAACACCGTGTCGTATTTGTCGAGCACCCGCGGGTCGCCGTACTTGGAGCAGACCGCCTGAAAGTGGTCCTCGCTGTAGGGCTGGTCATTGCGCAGCGCGGGGTTCGCGCCGCCGATGAACACCGCGAAGTCGCGGCATTCGCGCCAGGTCCGCGGGCGGATCGTGTCGATCGCCAGACCCTCGACGGCAAGATCGCCCGCCTCGAGATCGAAGAACAGCGTGGTGCTGGCCTTGAGCGTGCGCAGGAGCGTGGTTTTCCCGGCGCCGCTCGCCCCGAAGATGGCGGCCTTGACGCCGCGCACTTCCGCCAGCCGCTGGTCGGCGGTGATGATGGGAAGCGCGCCGGTCATGCCACCACCTCCTGACGGGCCAGATCTGCGTTGGGGTCGTTGCTGGTCACGGCTGCAAACAGCGCATCGAGACGGTCGGCCTCCGCGAGACATTCCTTGCCCTTGCGGCGCATGAAGCGCCGGGCATCGTCGAGCAGGTCGGGTTCCGCGATGAGGTCGGGGATCGCGACGTATTCCTCGGCGCTTTCGACGAAGTAGGATTTCGAGCGCAAATCCTTCACCAGCGGCGCGAATGCCTCGCAGACATCCGCAAAATCCGCCTGACGAGGCGCATCGTCCTGGTTGCGCAGGATGCGCTTCACCTCGGTGATGATGCCGGTGCGCAGCATCCGCAGCGCCCCTTCCCGCCGCGCCTGGCTGCAGGTCAGCGGGAAAGCATCCTCCATCATGTCATCGGCGATCTTCGGGGCGTTGTTGCCAAGCTGGGAAGCAACCTCCCAGACACGCTCGGCAAATGCCGCCGATCGGCTATCGAGCATCGAACCACTCCCTGATTGTTGTGAAAGCTGCAGACCCCTCGGCGATGGCCTTGGCATCGAGGTCGTGAAACGGGGTATCCCGGGCCTCGCGCATGCCCCTGCGGGCGAGGGTCAGGTTCTCGTCCGAGGCCCATTCGGCGAAGGCGCGGAACGTGCCGGTGACATGCCGCCAGGCCGCCTGTTCGGGCGTTGGGGCCACATAGAGAGGATTGCGTCGGCTGGCGGACCGCTGCGGGCGAAGGCCACGCATCGCGGCGTCCACCACCATCTTGCGCAGGGCCGCGCGGGTCGGCTCCTCGCCGCGCTCCAAGCGTTCGTCGAGCGACCGCCGCACGACGCCGGGATCGGCCGCTTCGGCGTCGCGGATCTGGCGCGCCTCGTGGATGTGTTTTCGGGAGAGACCAAGCTCTGTCGATGTCGCTGCAGTAAAACCGTTCCCGCCAGAAACGGTTTTGGGCCGACCATCCTTTTGGGCTTCGCCCCGTTCCTGCGCGGCGTCGTATTCGTCCGCCAATCGACGCTTGGCGCGCGCCTCGATCTCCAGCGCATGGGCCTGCGCACGATGCGCGGCGGCGACGAGATCGTCATGGGCGTTCTTCGCGCGCTGCAACCGGGCGGCGCGCTTCGCCACATCGTAGGCCAGACCGGCCACCTCGCGCGCCTCGAGCACCTCGGCGGCGGACTTCGCGCCCGAGAGCATGCTGGCGGCGCGGTCGATCAGGCTGGGCAGATCCTGCGACGGAGCCGATATCGGGGCGAGCGCCGTCATTGATCGCCCCCCTGCGGGACGATCTCGATCTTGAGCGTGCCGGGCCGCACGGTGCGCGCGGGCTCGAAACCGGCACGGATCGCATCGGGCCAGGCGGCGTATTTGCGCTCGGGCACCTTGAACGCGATGTCGACATACTGCGCGGGATCATCCCCGGCGGCGCGGATGCGCTCGACCATGGCGGCGAGGCGATCCTGATCCCAATCCACCCGTTTCGGCAGGTCGGCGACCACGGTGAAATCGCCGTCGTCAAAGCGGATCGTCCCGGTGTCTTTTCCCGCGGCCTGCCGCTCCTCGGCGACGCGGGTGGCGTAGCGAACCGTCAATGCGCCATCGAGGCGGGCCTTCGCGGCCTTGGTCCGCGCCATGCGCTCGTCCACATCGCGCTGCAGGATGGCCAGCAGTTCGACGGGCAGCTGGGCAATGTCCTGCAGGCCGAGGCCCGGCAGGTCGTCGACGGTAGGGGTGTTCGCGGGGAACGGCATGTAAGGGTCTCCATGATCGGCAAAAAGGGATTGAAACGCGGGCATCACGCGGCAGCCCGCCCACTCGAACCGGTAGCGTTGTCGGGCTGCCCCTGCTCGGCGAGCAGCAGCGCGGACAGCGAGACGGCTGCGGCCTTCGGTTTGGGGCGGGCGACGGCGATGTAGGCGAACTGGTCGGGGCCCGTGCGCTCCTGCACCAGGTGCACGAGACCCTGTTCGGCTGCCCAGAAGGCGCGCGACCCGAGCCGGGCCAGTTCCGCGCGCTGCTGATCCGGCAACCGGGCGAACATCGGGAAGATGTCGAGAACCAGAAAGCCGCGATGGTATTCGAGCCGGTCGCCCGGCACGGCCTGCGCCACCCAGGCGCAGAACTCGATCTCGGTGAGCGGTCGGCGGGCGCGGACCGTGATGAAGGGGGTGGTGCCCATGCGGCGTAGATCGCCACAAGAGGCGTCCCATCCTGATGGGAACCGGCATTTTCGATGCGGTAGGCGCGTTGGTTTTTCAGGATTTCCGGCAACTCCCAGCGGCGGTAGAGGCCGGGGATGCGCTTGAGGTCTGCGGACAAGAGGTCGGCTTTGCTGATCATGCGGGTCGACTTTCGGTTTGAGTTGGGCGCGCGGTGGCGTCTGAATGGGAAAAGCCACCGCGACGCGGGGATCGGGACATTCGATCAGCGAAATTCTTGCAGGACGTCGCGCAGACGCCGGGTCGCCCGCTGATAGCGTTTGCGCGTCGCCGCCTCAGTCAGGCCCATCTCGGACGCGACCTCGGCCTGGGAGAAACCGTCGATCGCCACACGGATCACCAGATCAGCATCCGAGCCGACGATGCGGACGAGATCGCCGTGGAGCAGTTCGGGACTGTCGTCAGCCGACTGCACTTCACCGTCGGTCGGGATTTCGTCGGGATCGGCCTCACTGCGGAGGCTCTGGTGCCTGTCCTCGCGTTGACGCGTTCTGATCAGGTCCCGCTCGATGTTCCGCAGGATGGTTGCCGCGATCCAGTTGACACGCTGCAGATCCAGACACCGAATTGCCTCGGAAGCTCGTGCAAGGATTTCGGATGCAACCTCGTCACCGGTGCCGATCCTGCGCCAGATCGATCTGCGCCGAACGGCATCCAGCCCCGGCCAGAGCGCCAGCAGCATCAGCGTCAGGGCACAATCGGAGGTCTCGCCACCAGACTGTGCGACCCCGACCAGTGCGACCAACAACCGGTTTTTATCGTCCGGCGCACGGCCACCGACGTGCAACGCGTCCAACAATGCGGCCGGATCACCAAAGCGCCAGAGCGGCACATTGCTGCGCCGAATTGCATCGAAGTTGTGTTGAAAACTGAGAGTAGATGAAGAATTCATGAGGTGATCACGGATCTCGTGCCACGCGATAGACATTGGACGCCTGCCTTGCGGCCAGGCGTCCAGCGCCTTCTCGTGGCCAGGTCAGGACGTCGTGCGTCTCTGCGATTTCAGGAAATTGGTGAGGTGCGCGCCTTAGCGCGCGGGTGATTGCGCCTGGTTCAGCGTTCCGCAGCCGCGACAGGTGGCCACGGCCGGAAAGCCGACGAAATACTCGTGCCCCCGCGCGAAGCGCAGGTGCATGCGGCCGTCCCGGCAGACGCCGAGCAGCTTGTCACAGCGCGTGCAGCGCCATTCCGAGTTGTGAGTGGTGGGCTTGGTCGTCGCGGCGCCGGTCCAGCTCGTCGGGGCTGCCTGGCGCGAGGGGAAGGGAGTCGGCATCGAAGTGCTCCTCTGATGTGGAGCCCTTCCAATAATCAGCGGTTTGTTAGACCGTCCCGCCCGAAACCCTAGATGACCTCTAGATCACGCGGTGTCGGTCGCCTCGCCGAGACGCCAATAGCGATTGCTCGAGCCGTGCCGGATGTAAGTCGGATGCGCCTTCGCCCATGCGCCAGAAGAGAACAGCTGTCTGGGATTGTCAGACCCCATCCCGTCCATCAGGACCTTGGTCAGCCGCTGGCCTGTGCCATCGGTCGCCGCTTCAACAAGGCTTTCGAAGAGTTGGATCTGGCCCGCGCCGTCGAGCGTTAGCGGATCGAGACCCGGGATGATGAGCGTCGCAGAGCGAGGCGTGTGTCGTACAACTTGGGCGACTTGCGCGGAAGACGCTAGCGTTCGGTTCGCCTCGAATCGCCGAGCCATTTCCTCCTGGTCCAGATCGCCGAGGCTTCCGTCCTGAAGCAACAGGTCGCGTAGCGCGATCACGACGTTCGGCCCGAGGAATCGTGGTGGATCATTGGACACGGCGAGTACGAGACCAGGACCCGCCGTATGTCGCGACCGGAGCGCATTCTCGACACTATCGCGGATTTTGAGATCAGCAAGGCGGCGCGCCAGGTAGAGCGGGACCTTTCGCTCACCCAGTGTAATCGGCCCAAGGGCGACGAGGAATTCGTTGATTGTTTCGATGTTCCGGATGCCGAGGGCGCCTGAAATCGCCTTAAGGATGGTTTCGGCGAGCCATGCTCGATCCATCACGTACTCGATTGCATCGGTGTCGAGACGCAATCCGTCCGCTTCCCCAAAGGAACCGGTTTGCCGAACCGTCCCCGGCTCCGGACCCGTTTCCTGCTCAACCTCCACAACCTCACCGTCATCCTCGGCCAGCCCAATCAACTGTCGTCCGTTTCGGGCTATCAATCGGGCACTCACCAGACGTGCAGGATCGACGCCTGCGGACTTGAAGAACGCACCCGCGACTGTGTCGCCGGGCAAGTCGTACAGCGACAATAGAAAGCCAAACCACTGTGCCCGTTCGTCTTCGGTGAGGGCCCGAAGGTTCTGCGTAAGTTCCCAGTGTTCCAGCAGCCGGAGCCCGAGGTCCCGCAGGAAGGGATCGCGAATGCTCTGAACGTCCGAACTGCTGCCACCCGAGATCGAGACCCGGAAGGTTCCTTTCTTGCCGTCCGATCGACGGGTGTAACCAATTGCGATGACGATCTTCGTGAAGCCGAAACTCCGGATCAGGGCGGCTGAATTGGAGACGTATTCCTGGATAACGTCCTCCATCTTGTCCTCGATGGTCACCTTGATGTTCAGCCGCCGGCTCCACGAGCCGAGGCGCACCTCGGCCTCGATTACCGAGGCAAGGGTGATCTCCACATCGTCGAAAGCCGGGCGGTCCAGACCAAAAGATGATCTGAAGCGTTCAAGGTTGAACTCTCGGCGGGTGAGCGGCTTGGCCGATGGCGGGCGCCCGAGAACCACCTCGGCGAAGACTTTCGAAGTTACTTCGCGAACATCGCTGCTGGCAGATGCGACCTCGATCTTCTTCAGCTGGGGCGTATAGATTAGGACGGCCTCATGCGACGGCCTGTAGTAATGGACCGTCCAGCCCCCTTCCTCGCGATGATTGTCGATACTCGACAATGGCCCGGGATGGCGAAGGGCTACCATGAAGGACGGTGGGTAGTTGGCGGTCTCGGGCAATTCGAGGACGGAAGCGGTGACCTTGCCTTTCAGTCCCAGAGCCGCCTGAAGAGCGTCACAGAGCTTCGCGTCAGGGATTCCGTCTGCGTTGGCAACAGACGCGTGGTCGAAGTCCACCTCGCAGCATGTGTAGTACGTCCGCCGTTCTCGATAGCGCCGCGCGGCATAGAAGCTTTGTGCGTCGTGAAAATGCATCGGGAAGACCGTGCGCATCCAGATGCTGCGGCAAAGCGTGTCAGGCTGGGACTCATACAAGTCGTAGTCGACATTCTGCAGCCGTTGCCCTGCAACCGTGTCGAGAGAGGTCGCTCCCTTGTCCTGGCCCATATCGAGCAGCGCGCCAGCGATGCCCTCAAGTAGCCCGATGATTTCCTTGTCCTCCGAACGCAGGTACGCACTCAGCGCTGCCTTGCCTTGATCATCGGTCGTGCCCTCAGTGATTTCCGGCGGAGCGAGAAGAGTGTCGTCGGGTCGTTTGAAGCTGGCGAGAAACTGCCAGACCAGCGCAGCCGGGGCGCCCTGAAGTATTCTCCCGAGGTTCGGTCCGAATTCGCTCTTCTTACGCGCCATGAACTCACCTCATTGAACAACTGCTCTCGATTGATTCAACCTCCTATAATCATGGACCAATCCGTGATCGGCAAGCCCTGATGTTCTCTCCCTGTTCGCATTTCCGCATCCCGTTCCTCTGAGATGTCCCGTTCCGGGCGGCCGGGTGGCTTTTGATCGGTAACGACACCACCGAGAATAGCCACCGAGACATGAAACGCCCGAACCCGCTCCCGCCCGACCAGATGACGCCCGCAGAGCGCCGTGCCGAATTATGCGGCCTGTTGGCGCTCGGGCTGGTTCGGTTTTGGACGCGGGATGGGGGCGAAGTATCTGACGATACTGGAGAACGTTGCCTACACTATCCGCCCGACCAATGCCGTCATGCAACTCCAACTCACCGGAGAACCGCATGAACAAGTCCGATCCCATCCCCGCGCGCCTGGCCGCGCTCAAGACCACTCCGACGCCCGACCTGAAGAAACAGTGGCGCGATCTGTTCGACAGCGAACCGCCACCCTTCAACCGGCGCTATCTCGAAAGCCGCATCGCCTATCGCATCCAGGAACTCGCCTATGGCGGACTGAAGCCGGAGACCATCCGGCGGCTGGAACGGCTCGGTGAGGAACTGGACGGCGGCGACAAGAGGAAGCGCGGCATCCGCGCCGACCGCGACCGCCCCATCACCGGCACGCGGCTGCTGCGCGAGTGGCAGGGCGTCGAGCAAATCGTCACCGTCACCGCCGACGGGTTCGAATGGCAGGGGCGGCCCTACAAGTCGCTGTCCGCCATCGCGCGGGCCATCACCGGGACGCGGTGGAACGGCTGGGTCTTCTTTGGCCTCAAGAATCATCGGGGGGTGAGCGGCGGTGGCCGCAGGCCAGCGCACGATCCGGTGGATCGTGCGCAGCCGCGAACGCCCGGAGCGCAAGCGGAGGGCCGGGAGACATGACGAAGCCACCGGAGAAATCAAAGCCCGTCCGCAAGCTGCGGTGCGCCATCTACACCCGGAAATCCTCCGAGGAAGGGCTGGAGCAGGAGTTCAACTCGCTCCACGCACAGCGCGAGGCCTGCGAGGCGTATATCGCCAGCCAGCGATCCGAGGGCTGGGTGCTGGTCCGCGATCAGTATGACGACGGCGGCATCTCCGGCGGCACGCTGGAACGGCCCGGTCTTCAGCGGCTGGTCGAAGACATCGAGGACGGGCTGGTCGACGTGGTGGTGGTCTACAAGATCGACCGCCTCAGCCGCTCGCTGGCCGACTTCGCCAAGCTGGTCGAGGTGTTCGACCGGAACGGCGTGACCTTCGTCTCGGTCACCCAGTCGTTCAACACGACCACGTCGATGGGGCGACTGACGCTGAACATCCTGCTGTCCTTCGCCCAGTTTGAGCGGGAGGTGACGGCGGAGCGCATCCGCGACAAGGTCGCCGCCAGCCGCAGGAAGGGCATGTGGATGGGCGGGGTGCCACCCTATGGCTACCGGGTCGAGAACCGGAAGCTGGTCATCGACGACGAGCGCGCCGCGCACGTCCGCTGGATCTTCGCCCGCTTCCTCGAGATCGGGTCCTGCACGGAACTGGCGCGGGCGGTCGGCGCGCGCGGAATCCGCACGCCGCGCGGCAACCGGATCGACAAGAAATATCTCTACCGGATGCTCAGCAACCGCGCCTACATCGGCGAGGCGGTGCACAAGGGTGAGAGCTATCCCGGCGAGCACGACGCGATCATCGACCGCGAGACTTGGGACCGCGTCCACGCCATCCTGCAGGAGAGCCCCCGCAAGCGCGCTGCCCGCACCCGCGCCGACACGCCCGCGCTGCTGAAGGGGCTGCTGTTCGGGCCGGATGGCGCCGCGTTCTCACCGACGCATACCCGCAAGGGCGACCGGCTCTACCGCTACTATGTCAGCCAGACCGTGCTGAAGCATGGCGCCGGATCATGCCCGGTCGGCCGCGTGCCTGCGGGCGAGATCGAGGCCGCTGTCATCGACCAGCTCCGCGCCGTGTTCCGCCAGCCTGAGATCGTTGCAGGGACGTGGAAGGCGGCGCGGGCTCACGCCGACGACATCTCCGAGGCCGACGCCCGCGCAGCACTGCAGCAACTCGACCCGCTGTGGGACGAACTCTTCCCCGCCGAGCAGGCGCGCATCGTGGCGTTGCTGGTCGAGCGCGTGGACATCGGCACCGACGGCCTGAACGTCCGACTGCGCGTGGACGGCCTCGGTGGTCTGGCCCGCGAGATGCTGCCTGGAGACATGGGAGCGGCGGCATGACACGCGGCGCGCCGATCCCCGAAACCATGACGCTCCACGTTCCGTTTCGCATCGTGAAGCGCGGCGGGCGGAAGGAGATGCAGATGCCGGACGGTGCCGTGCAGCCGCGCCGGACAGACAGCACCCTCGTCAAGGCGCTGGCCCGCGCGTTCCGGTGGAAGCGCATGCTGGAATCGAGCGAGTTCGTCACCATCGCCGAACTGGCCGAATGCGAGGGGATCGCGCCTTCCTACATGACCCGCGTCCTGAGGCTCACGCTCCTCGCACCCGATATTGTCGAGGCGATCCTGGACGGGCGTCAGCGCGCAGGCCTCACGCTAGAGACGCTGCGAAAGCCTGCCCCGGCTCAGTGGCGAGAGCAGATGAGTTGGTTGTGTCGAAATCGAGAGGCTTCGGAGCACGGTAGCCGTCCGTTGCCTGCTGCCACCGCATACAGCTACAACCCGAAGAATGATGAGTCAAAGTGATGCACTCTGTTGCAATCACCGTACGAATCGCTAAGGTGAACATTAGTGGAACATTCGGGGGGTGCCATGAATCGTCGGCCTAAGAAACTCGGTCCCCGGGTCACCGTCAGCGTCACGTCCGGAGACTTCGACGCCCTGAACATGCTGGCCAACAAGGATGATGTGTCGGTCTCCTGGGTGGTAAGGCGCGCGATAGATGAGTATCTGCGACGGCATCGGCAACCGGTGCGGGCAGTACAGAGTCCTGCGTCCGAAAAACAACCGACCGCGTCGCAACTGACGTAACAAAAAAGAATAATTTCAGGGGACAGTCACCACATGCTTCACATTCAGCCCGAGCCATCCAAATCGGCCCATTCGATGTCGGAGGCCTCTCTAAACGCGCTATACAGGCGGCCCTTAGCTGCAAAGAGGACTGGCGCCCTCTACGGCGCCTTTCCATATCCAACAAAGATATCGCCAGAAGCAATCGCTCTGTATATCGCCGCCCACACCAAACCCGGCGACACCGTGTTTGACGGGTTCGGGGGCAGCGGGACGACCGGCCTTGCCGCGTTGCTGTGCGAGCGGCCGACCGCAGAACTGCGCGCCGAAGCGGTCCGCCTCGGCCTTAACGTACAATGGGGTGCCCGCAACGCCGTTCTCTATGAGCTGGGCGCGCTCGGCTCGTTTGTCGGCCGGACCCTGACCAATCCGCCCGATCCCGCCGCGTTCAGGAAGGCCGCCGAAGACGTATTGGCCGCAAGCGAGAGCGAAGACGGCTGGATGTACGAGGCGCGCGACCCCTCCGGCGCGAAAGGCTCCCTTCGTCATCTAATCTGGAGCGACAAGCTGCGCTGCCCTGCTTGCAGGGGCGTTGTCACCCTGTGGGATGCGTGCGTCGCGCTCGATCCGGCGGAGATTTCCTCCACCTTCTCCTGCCCGAAATGCCGCCATGAAGAGCCGCTGGACGGTGTGCAGCGGGTGACGGTGCAGGAACGTGACGACGTATTGGGCGAACAGCGCGCCCTGCGCGGACGGGCGATGGCCCGCGTCTATGGTTCGACCGGAAAAAAACGCTGGTCGCGTCCGTCCACAGCCGCCGACCTGACGCTTATCAAGAAGATCGAGGCCGAGCCGATCCCGTCATGCGTGCCGCAGGCGCTGATCCCCTGGGGCGACCTCTACCGGAAGGGCTACCATCAGGGCATTACACACGTTCATCATTTCTACACGCGGCGCAATCTCATCGTTTTCGCCCGTATGTGGGAGCGTGTGGAATCCTATCACGGCGCGCTCCGCGAGGGGCTTCGCTTCTGGCTGCTGAGCTACAACGCGGCGCACGGCACGATCATGACGCGCGTCGTGGCGAAGTCCTGTCAGAAGGACCTAGTCGTCACCAGCGCCCAGCCCGGCGTGCTGTATGTCAGCGGCCTGCCGGTCGAAAAGAACTTTTTTGCAGGATTGCGGCGCAAGCTGACGACGATTGCGCAGGCGTTCGAGACCATTCACGGCGGCACCGGCAAGGTCGAAGTCGTCCACGGTTCGAGTTGCGATGTCGCGCTGCCATCCGGGAGCATCGACTATGTGTTCACGGACCCGCCCTTCGGGGCCAACATACCCTATGCCGAACTCAGTTTCATAAACGAGGCCTGGCTCAAGACGTTTACCGACCGCACGGACGAAGCAATCGTGAGCCCGCACCAGGGCAAGGCCATCGACGAGTACAGGGAATTGCTGACCCGGTCGTTCAGCGAGGCCCGCCGGATATTGAAACCGTCCGGCAAAGCCACGATGGTGTTTCATTCCGCGTCCGCCGAAGTCTGGAACGCCTTGCAGCGCGCCTACCAGGATGCCGGCTTCGACGTGGAATATGCGGGGGTTCTCGACAAGAAGCAGGGCAGCTTCAAGCAGGTCACGACCGAAGGGGCTGTGCGCGGCGACCCCGTGCTCCTGTTGGGGCCGCGCCGCAAGGCCGAGGCCCAGATCGAAAGCAAGGCCGGGGCGGACGACTGTGTATGGACCGTCGCGACGGCCCTTCACCGCGCGGCAACCGCCGCGCATGATCCGGCCGAAGCGACGGCGCAGAGGCTGTATTCCCGCCTTGTAACGCATTTCCTCAGCCATCATCAGCAAGTCCCGCTCGACGCTGATGTCTTCTATCGCTGGTATGCAGAACAAGCGCTGCCGGGAGCTTTATGCATTGCCGGCGACTGACGCGGTCCGCGCGATTAGGTCCTCGGCGCGCTCCTTCGAGGAAGGCCTGCCGCCCGCCCAGCGGAAGCGCCTGGGGCAGTTCTTCACCGGATTGCCGCTGGGGACACTGCTGGCGCACATCGCGCTTGACCCCGATGCGCGCGCCGTGATCGATCCCATGGCCGGTCACGGCGACCTACTCGACGCGGCCGCACTGACGGCGCAGGCGCGAGGTGCCTGGCTCGGCCGGCTGGACGGCATCGAGCTCGACCCTGAGACGTCCGCCTTCTGCTGCCGTAGGACCGCGGCGTTGCAGGCGGACGGTGCCGTCGCCGCTGCCCGCATTGTCACCGGCAGCGCCTTTGATCCAGCAACCGTCGCCGCGCTGGACGCGCCAGACTACGATCTCGTCATCACCAATCCCCCGTATGTGAGATACCAGTCGCAAAGCGGCAATGGTGCCGGTGTCGGCGATGTGCGCCGGGGTCTATCCGCGATCGTGGATGCGCGTATGACCGGCGGCGAGCGCGCGCTCTGGCAAGCACTGGTTGAAGGATATTCAGGCCTTGCCGATCTTTCAGTGCCGGCCTGGCTCTTGTCAGCTCTGCTGACGCGTCCGGGTGGACGCCTGGCCCTAGTCGTTCCCGCGACTTGGCGCTCGCGCGACTATGCCGATGTTGTGCGCTACTTGCTGCTGCGCGCGTTTCGCCTTGAATACATCGTCGCTGATACGCAGCCCGGCTGGTTTTCGGACGCGCTGGTGCGCACGCATCTTGTAATCGCGCGGCGGCTCTCATGGGATGAAGCGGAAGCTCCGGTGTCGGGCCGATCGTCGTTGCTGGCCGCACCCTGGCTGCAAGTAGCGCCGGCGGCGGCAGGCGGAGAGTCGCTGGTGGGGAGTGCTTTCCCCGGCCCGGAACCGGAGCAGGATTTCGCAGCCTGGGCGCGCGCGCCGAACCGGGAGGTTCGGGGCATCGAGAGCCGCCCATTCGCACTGGATGAGGAATGGCGAACGCTGGAGCAGCGCCTTGGACGAAAGAGCTGGTTTCAGGACGCTGAAAACCGGCGCGATGCGCTGCCGCTTTTTTCAGACAGAGAGGCAAGGCCGGCGGTGATGCCGGAAGGACTGCGCGACATGCTGCCGCCCGGCGCGGCACCGGCGCACCTCCAGACACTTGAACAGGCGGGTATCCGGGTCAGCCAAGGCCTGCGTTCAGGCTGTAACCGCTTCTTCTATGTGACCATGGCCGGTGACGAAGAGGGCGAATCCGTCACCGTCGAAGCGTCGGACAGCTTTCAGAACATGCAAGTCCGCGTTCCCGTGGCGGCGCTGCGCCCCGTTCTTCATCGTCAGGCGGATATGCAAGCCTTTGCGGACGGGCGCGTTCCGGCCACGCGCACGCTTGATTTGTCTGATTGGGTTCTGCCGGAAGATCAGAGGCTCGTCGCAGAAGCGGCGGAGGCTTATCGTAAGCGGCGCGTGTCTGCGCCCCGCGTCATGCCGCTCGAGCTCGCTTCGTTCGTACGTTTGGCAGCCCGGACTGCGCTGGACCCGAAAGAGCCGGCACGGTTCATTCCCGATCTCACGGCCGTGCGCACCAATGCCCGCCGGCGCGCCAACGGCCGCGACGTGCCGCGCTTCTGGTACATGCTGCCGGCCTTCACCGCGCGCCATCTGCCCGCGATTTTTACGCCGCGCATCAATCACGGCACACCGGCCGTTGCGCTGAATACGCAGCCGCCGGTCCTGATTGATGCCAACTTCTCAACGCTGTGGGCGGAGCAAAGGCAGTGGACAGCACATGCGCTCTATGCCCTGTTCCACAGCAGCTGGTGCAGGGCGGCAATGGAAGCCGCCGGCACGCCACTTGGCGGCGGCGCGCTCAAACTCGAAGCGACGCACATCCGTCAGGTGCCGATTCCCGCTTTATCGCACCTCGACTGCGAGAGACTTGCCGCACTGGGACAGCAGCTGGCTGCGGGCGTGCCGTCAGCCCGGCGCCAGATCGATATGTTCATCCTGGCCGCTTCGTTGCCCGGTATGAATGAAAACGACCTCAGGAAAGTAGCGCGCCATATCGACTCTCGCCTTGAGGCCGCGTGCGCCGCCCGTCGAAGGACACTCCATGACAGCTGATATTGCCCGCATTCGTGAAACTATCGCGCGCTGCCGCATGCTGCGGGATGCCGGTCATGTCGAGGCGGTGCTGCGCAGCGAGTTCCAGGGGCGATTGCGGCTTATGTTCCCGGACACCGCGCACGAGACTTGGATCAACAACTACACCGAAGGAACGGAAGCCCATACCAAGGTGGGCACGGGATCAGGCAAGGCCGCATCCCGGTTCATCGACAATCTGGTGGGTTCGACCACGATTGAGTACGAATCCGACCTGCGCAACACCGCCAAGCGCGATACCGGCTACGCGCAGGTGCAGGAGCAGGCGGCGGGACTTGTCCGTGCGGGCATGCCGGTTTCAACGGTCCGGGGCGTATTGTCAGACACCGTCGAATGGTACGCCTATGATGCCGTACTTGCAGCGGGGGTCGATCCGTCGTCCTGCACCGCTGCCGACATCGCGCTCGTTGTTTTCGACGAACTCAAGCTGCCCGATGACAGCGTCCTGTCCGCCGAGCAGCTCGGCGGCTTTATCAAAAAGCATCTGGCGCGCGAACAGTCGCGGCCGTTGCGGTCCGAATTCCTCGCCTCCGACCTTGGCATGGACTCCGCCGCATATAAGAGCAGCGCGGGGCCTTTGTCGCTGTTGGTGGACGAGGGGCGAAAGGCTGACCCATCGGCGGGCCTTGCCACCGATCTCTGGTCGCAGTTCGTCGATCATCTGGAGGGGCTGGCAGGAACTTTCCGCACCACCGCGTATGTCGATGAAGCTTACGTGACCCTTCTCGCGCGGCTTCTGAGCGCGAACGTGCTGACAGGCAAGGCGGTGCGGAGCACGGACGACGAGCTGAAGGCAATCTTGAACGGCAAATTCTTCCGCAACAATTTCCAGTTGGAGAACGTGGTTGAGCAGGATTATTTCGGCTGGCTTCTCAGCCCGTCATACATCGACCGGCTTGTAGCGGTGGCCCGCGACCTCCAGCGCGATCTCTATGCCTACGATTTCAGCTGGTATCCCGAAGAGGATTTGTTCGGCCGCTTTATGGCGCAGCTCGCGCGCCGCAGCCAGCGCAAGCTGCTCGGCCAGGAATGGACCCCGCACTGGCTCGCCCGTCTGCTTGCCGACCGTTGCATCGACGGCCTCCCAAACGGGGAAAGCCCCCGGGTCGTCGATATGTGCTGCGGGTCCGGCACGATGCTCGCAGAAATCATAAAGGCCACACGGGTCCGGTTCGGCTTTTCCACCATCGAACAGCTTGAAGACGTAGCAACTGGCTTCGACATCGACCCGCTGGCCGTCAGTCTCGCCAAGACAACTTGGGTCGTCAGCCTATCGGCTGAGATCAAGGCGGCTACAAAGCCCATCGTCATCCCGGTCTATCATGCAGACTCGCTGTTCGCCGTCACGCCGGTTTCCGCGTCAGTTCCGCTGGTCGGCGAAAGCGATACCATTCCGGTATCGCTTGACGGCACAACTGTACATTTACCGACAGCGTTGGTGCAGCCAACGTACCGGGAGTTTTTCGACCGCATCGTGGACTGGGCCTATGACGAGGCGCGTGATGCGCAGCGGCGCGGAACCGTTGCGGGCTTCACAAAGGCTGACGCAGACAGTTTTCTCGACGGCACGATCACGGCGTTCGGGATCACGGTGTCGTCGGAGCTTTACAAACAGCTTTCCGATGCGTTGTTCCCGCTGGCGCATCGCATGGCTGAACTGGCTGTTGCCGGGCGCAACGGCATCTGGGCGTTCATCCTGCGCAATACTTACAGGCCGGGCCTTCTTACCGGCCACTTCAACGGGCTTGTGTCCAATCCGCCATGGCTCGCCATGAGCGGGCTGGCCGACAATCCGTACCGGGACTTGCTGAAAGGCCGGGCGAAACTCTACGGCATCCAGCCCGCAGGACAGTCCTTTCTCCATCTTGAGCTGGGCACGATGCACCTGCTTCATGCCATCGACCGTTATTTGGGACCGGATGCCTGCGTCGCCTGCCTTGTACCCGGCACGGTGCTGAACGGTACCCACCACGAAAGGCTCAGGCAGCATGATTTCCTGACAAGCGACCGTCCGGTGCCGTTCGACATCGCCGAAATCTGGCAGGTCGCGCCCGGAACCTTCAAATATCCCGGCGCAGCGCTGGTCGGTCACAAAAGAGCGAATACGACCGGGCTTCCACAAAGAACGTTTAGCGGCTTTGTGGCGACCGACGCGGGATTGGATGCCGCAGGCTTTTCAGTTCGCACCATCGGTTCGGCGCGCAGCGCCTGGGTGCTCGAAACGGGCGGCGGTTCAGCCATGGCCGGCGGTGGCGGCGACCTGCCGCAGCAGGGGGCCGACCTTATGCCGCGCACGGCCGTTTGCGTGGACATCGTCCAGAATGCGGGCGCGGAGTATCGGGTCGATACGCCGACCCGCGCTTCCGTATGGGGTTTTACGATCAAGTCAGCCAAGGAAATGGCGACGGACCGCTTCCCCGGCTATGTCGCACCGCGTTTTATTTTCCGCATGGCCCAGTCGGAAAACCTGCTGCCTTTCGTGCTCGGTGTCCATCGCGCGCCGCTGGCTCTGCCGGCGCTGCGCGCTGCGGGCGGACCGTGGAGCATTCTCGACGAGGCCGAAATCCGCCGGCTGGGGTTCACCCAGACCGCGCGGCGCTTCGCCGCGATCAACCAGAAGCTTAAAACGGTGGGGAAAGGCAAATCGCTCCAGCAGCGCATCGATGAACGGGGCAAGCTCTCCAAGCAAGTCTTCGGGACGACGGGGTACCTCATTCTGGCCGGTGCCGGCGGCAAGATCATATGCGCGGCGTGCGTTCCGGTTGCGCAGGCTCAGGACCTTGTCGTTGATCAAACTCTCTACTGGAAGGTCGTGGCGGACGCAGACGAGTCTTGGTACCAGGTCGGCATGCTCAACAGCGTGGCCCTTACCAACGCCACCCTTGCGTTCAACCCGAAGGGAGATTTCGGCGAACGGCATCTCCACACGCTGCCGTACAGAATGATGCCCGCATACGATGCCAGAAACGGCGATCATCAGAAGATCGCGGTCCTTGCTAAGGATATTGCCATACTAGCAGATGGCCACTGCACGACGGACCCTTATCTGGCCGATCCCGTCAAGGCACTGACGGCGCGCCGCCGCAAATTGCGCACGCTGCTTGAGGCATCGCCGCTTCTGGCGCAGCTTGAAACACTGGCGCAGTCGGCGCTGGCCGGTGCATCCACCGCGCCATCCGGCGGGAGCGGCAGCGCGACGCAGGCCCCGCCATGCTGATCGTCCAGAACGCCGAAGAACCGGCGCGCCTGCGCAATGCTCTCGTTGATATGGTCGCGGCGGGAGCCATCGATATCCGCGCAGCGTCCGCTTATGTCACGCTCGGCGGCGCGAATATATTGCTGTCTGCCGTCGCAAATGCCGTGGGGTTGGCCGCGTTCGCGGCGATGCCCAAAACCCTTGTGACATCTTTTGATTTCGGCCTTACCGAACCTCAAGCCTTGCAGCATTGGCGCGGGCTGGCGAACGCCACCGTTCTGGTGTCGGGCGCGCAGAGGCTGGAGCAGGGCTCGCTCATGCCGCAGTGCGCCTTTCATCCCAAGCTCTACGTCTTTGGCACCGATCCCCAGACATGCAGCACGCTGGTCGGCTCGGCGAACCTGACCAGCCGCGGGTTTAGCGTCAACACAGAGGCGGCATGGGCACAGCAGGGTGTTGCGCGCGCCGATGCCGATGAAGCCTTCGACAAGGCCCGCTTTGAAACGACTGCTCTCACCGATGACTTGCTGGCGGCCTATACCGCCCTGCGCCAGGCCCAACCGCCGCCCCCCGAAATCGAGCAGGAAGCGCAGCCTGTCGCAGCACCAGCACCGGTGGCGGGTGCCGCGCTGCCCTTGTTCCGCGTCGCAATTGAAATCGGCGCGATCAGTCCCGCAGACTATGCCGCCATGTGGGTCCATGGCGAGGCCCTACAGGGCGGATCGAGCAACCAGCTGGAGCTGCCGCGCGGCGGCCATCAGTTCTTCGGCTTTGTGTTCGATCAGTATGACTATCCACATAATCTAACGATTGGTGAGCCCGTACTCCGCAGTGGCGCGCGCGTTTGGAACGACCGACGACTGACTTGGCACGGAAACAACCGGATGGAGCGGATGAATCTCCCCACGGCCGCCCAGGGCGGGTTCAATTATGCCGACACAGCCGTCATGTTCCGCCGCCTGAACGACGGCTCGTTTGAACTGATCGTGACACCCTGGGAGTCTGATCTCGCCCGTTCATGGCGGCTGGCCTCGGCCCAGCGGCAGACGCTATTCCGCCTAGGCACCGTAGCAACCAATCGGATCGTGGGGCTAATCTGACCATCAGCCAACAATCGTAGGTCCACGGGCGGTAGATCCCTCACAAGCTCGATGCCAGACCCGACCGGGAACGGGAAGGGACTGACAACCCTCACTACGCGGTCTTCAGAGAATGTCTTTTGGTTTCAGTTGGTTGATGCTGTTCACCGGAAACGCTGCGGTTAACAGGTCCGGAGAATATCGGCCGGGAGAGAGGGCTTCCGGCCCTCGTAGCGCCGCTGCCGGTTAACAGCCCAACCCGCATAACCCCCGAAAACAACGTAAAAATCCGGCCGCGGCCGGATCGGGAGAACGCTTTCGCTTGGGCAAGTGGCGGAGAGAGAGGGATTCGAACCCTCGGAGCCCGTGAAGGCTCAACGGTTTTCGAGACCGCCCCGATCGACCACTCCGGCACCTCTCCGCGCGAGGGTGTGTGCGCATGCGCGACACGCTGAACTGCTGCCCGCCTCATCCCGCCTCGCAGGCCGGGCTTCAGCCGCGCATGTGCTTGGGAGTGGCGGGCTGAAGCCCGCCCTACGCCCTCACATCAGCGACCGTCCGCTGCATGCTACAATCGGCTCCTGCAGAATTTCCTGCATTGCTTATGTTGTTGTGTAAAAGTTCTCGGGCCAAAAGCGGAAGTCGACATCAGGCATCGGGGCGCCTGAAGCTATCCACTCTTGGCCCCGCTTGCGGAAATCATTCTCACCGATCCCTTCTAATATTTCGAGCTCATGCCGGTATTTGAGGAATGATTAATTTAAATCATGCAGGAACAAAAGATATCCAAATATTCATGAAATTTGAAATATTTCTGGTAATATTTATAATATTATTTATTTACAAATTTATAAACCCTCATATCTTTGCATAATCATGCCAAAGCCCAGGAATGGGTTGGCCTGTCCATGTGGCAAACGGATCTCAAAATAATTTCAAAGAGATTATACGAAATATTACATATGTTGGTCAAAGTTATACAGACGTCTGTCGAGTGCATTGGCCGCGGATATGTAATCTTCGGCCGTTTCAACCATCCGCCGCAGCAAGGCTGATGCATCGGCCTACATTGCTGGATCTCGACCGGTCAACATCGGCTTCACTGATCCAGGAAACTCCGCAGCTTCCTCGACCGCGACGGATGCTTCAGCTTCCTCAGGGCCTTCGCCTCGATCTGCCGGATCCGCTCGCGGGTGACCGAGAACTGCTGGCCCACCTCTTCCAGCGTGTGGTCAGTGTTCATGCCGATACCGAAGCGCATGCGCAGCACGCGTTCCTCACGCGGGGTGAGGCTGGCGAGCACGCGCGTCGTCGTCTCCTTCAGGTTCTCCTGGATGGCAGAATCCAGCGGCAGGACCGCGTTCTTGTCCTCGATGAAGTCGCCAAGCTGGCTGTCCTCCTCGTCGCCGATGGGGGTTTCGAGGCTGATCGGCTCCTTGGCGATCTTCATCACCTTGCGAACCTTCTCGAGCGGCATCTGCAGCTTTTCGGCCAGTTCCTCGGGCGTCGGCTCGCGGCCGATCTCGTGCAGCATCTGGCGCCCCGTGCGCACCAGCTTGTTGATCGTCTCGATCATGTGCACAGGAATACGGATGGTGCGCGCCTGATCGGCGATCGAGCGCGTGATCGCCTGACGGATCCACCAGGTCGCGTAGGTGCTGAACTTGTAGCCCCGGCGATACTCGAACTTGTCCACCGCCTTCATCAGGCCGATGTTGCCTTCCTGGATCAGGTCAAGGAACTGCAACCCGCGGTTGGTGTATTTCTTGGCGATGGAGATCACCAGCCGCAGGTTCGCCTCGACCATTTCCTTCTTGGCCTGGCGCGCCTCCTTCTCGCCCTTCTGCACCTGGTTCACGATGCGGCGGAACTCCTGGATGTCCACGCCCACATACTGGCCCACCTGTGCCATCTCGCCGCGCAGCGACTCCACCTCGCTGCCGAAGCGCTCGGTGAAGGCCTGCCAGCCGCGGCCCGGCTTCGCCACCATGCGACCGAGCCAGTTCGGATCGAGCTCGGAGCCGCGGTAGGCATCGATGAATTCGCGACGATTGATGCGCGCCTGATCCGCGAGCTTCACCATGGCGCTGTCGATCGACATGATCTTGCGGTTGATGCCGTAGAGCTGGTCGATCAGCGCCTCGATGCGGTTGTTGTGCAGGTGCAGCCCGTTGACCAGTTCGACGATCTCGGCGCGCAGGGCCTGATACTCCCGCTCGTCCCCGGCGGAGAACCCCTTGCTCTCGCCCAGCGTGGCAGAGATGCGGTTCTCCTGCATCTCTGCGAGGCGCGCATAGTCGGCCGCGATGCGATCGAGTGTCTCGAGCACGCGCGGTTTGAGCGTGGCTTCCATGGCGGCCAGCGAGAGGCCGGAATGCTCGTCGTCATCCTCGTCGTCGTCGCGCCCGAGCGGGTTGCCGTCGGCGTCGAGTTCGGGGGCCGAGTCGCGGCCCTGTCCGCCCGATGTGCCGGGGGAACGCCCATCCAGCACAGGGCCCACGTCGTCGCCCTCGAGCCCCGAGCCGAAGGTGGCCTCGAGATCGATCACGTCGCGCAGGAGCACGTCTTCGGAAAGCAGCTCGTCGCGCCAGACGGTGATTGCCTGGAAGGTCAGCGGGCTTTCGCACAGCCCCGCGATCATGGTGTTGCGCCCGGCCTCGATCCGCTTGGCGATGGCGATCTCGCCCTCGCGGCTGAGCAGTTCAACCGATCCCATCTCGCGAAGATACATGCGCACAGGATCGTCGGTGCGGTCGAGCGTCTCGCCCTTCGCCGGAGCAAGCGCCACCTCGCGCGAGTCGGAGCGCTCCACGATCTCGCCGCCGACTTCGGGCTCTTCCTCGATCTCGTCGTTGTCGATGACGTTGATGCCCATCTCCGAGAGCATCGACATCACATCCTCGATCTGCTCGGAGGACACCTGATCGGGCGGCAGCACCGCGTTGAGCTGGTCGTAGGTGATGAATCCGCGCTCTCGCGCCTCGGCGATCATCTTCTTGGCCGCCGCCTGGCTCATGTCGAGCGTGACGTCCTGCTCGACCGGTTCCTCGATTTGCTCTTCGGTCTCGGTATCCTTGGCGGCCATCCGTCGCTCCCTTGCGGCAGGGCTGATTCGCAGCCCCGCTGAATCGCGCGAATCAATCTTGGCTTCAAGTGATTCGCAAATCAAATCCTCAACGTTTCTTCACCCATATCCGAGCGTCGATGAGCGACTGGAGCCGCTGCGAGAGCGCTTCGAGGTCTTCAGTGTCGGGGGCGCTGTCCTCCAGCCCCAGCCGGGCAGCGTGTTCGCGGACGCGCGCCGCTTCGCCGAGACGCCAGGTGATGCCTTCGTCGGCCAACGTCGAGAGGTCTTCCACCGCCTCCTCCAGTTCTCGCCGTGCGCCACGGGCGGCGCGAAGCTGCGCCAACTCGCTGCGCAGCGCCTGCCGGATGGCGGCTTCGGGTGCACCCGGCTGCAACGCGGGGGTGATGCGCACATGGCTTGATGCCCTGAGCTTTTCAAGGGTTTGCAGCGCCTCCGTCCCGGCAAGAGCCATGTCCAGTGCCGCGGAATCCGCCGCCACGGGTAGCGCAAGCAGCGCGGCTTGAAGCGAAGCATGGGCCGGGTCGGACCAGTCTATCGCCTCGAGATCGGCGGCGAACTCCTGCGCGAGGCGCGGCTGCGCGGCGACAAGTGCAAGGATGGCCGCCTCGCGCAGCCGTTCCCCCACGCCCGCATCCGGCGTCGCGGCAAGCTGCGAGCGGCGCGTCGTCTCCAGCGGCGCGGCTCCCTCGGAGGGCCTGCCGGTGCCGCGCCGTCGGTGCCGGGCAGCACCGGGTGGCGACGCCGGCGCGAAGAGCGCAGCGCGGCGGACGCGAAAATCGGCTGCGTAGTGGGCGCGGATCGCCGAGTCGGCGATCCGCGCCAGAAGTTTGCGAAGCTGTGCGTCGAGCGCCGCGCGCCGCTCGGGGGTGTCGAGCGCCGCGCCTTCCGTCTCGCGCCGCCAGAGGAGTGCCGACATCGGTTCCGCCGTCTCGATCAGCGCGCGCATGGCGCCGGGCCCGGCGCGGCGGGTCAGATCGTCGGGGTCCTGCCCCTCGGGCAGGAGGGCGAAGCGCAGGCTCTGGCCCGCGGCGATCAGCGGCAGGGCCAGTTCCGCCAGCCGCTCTGCGGCCCGGAGCCCCGCCTTGTCCCCGTCGAGCGCCACCACCGGCTCTGGCGCGATCGCCCAGATCAGGCGAAGCTGGTCTTCGGTGATGGCGGTTCCCAGCGGCGCCACGGCTGCCCCGAACCCTGCCTGCGCGAGGGCGATCACGTCCATGTAGCCCTCTGCGACGACAAGCGCCGCACCCTTGCCAGCCGCTTCGCGCGCCGGGGCGAGGTTGTAGAGCGTGCGGCCCTTCGAGAAGATCGGCGTCTCGGGCGAGTTGAGGTATTTCGCCTGTGCGCCCGGGTCCATTGCGCGTCCACCAAAGGCGATGGTGCGCCCGCGCCCGTCGCGGATCGGGAACATGATTCGGCCGCGGAAACGGTCGAAGGGCGCGCCGCCGCCCTCCGGCGCGATGGCGAGGCCCGCCGCCACGATTTCTTCCGGTGCGAAGCCCTTTGCCTTCAGGTGCTCGCAGAGCGCGTGTCGCGCGTCGGGCGCATAGCCGATGCCGAAGCGTTCTAGCGTGGCCGCATCGAGCCCGCGTCGCGCAAGGTAGTCGCGCGCCGGGCCGGCTGCCGCCCCCGCAAGCTGAAGGCGGAACAGCCTTGCCGCCGTTTCGTTCGCCTCGATCAGCCGCGCGTTGCGGTCGGCCTTCTCGCGCGCGCGGGGGTCGGCCTGAGGCATCTCGAGCCCGGCCTCGCGCGCGAGGATCTCGACAGCGTCGATGAAGCCCACGTTCTGCGTCTCGGTCACGAAGCTGATCAGGTCGCCCTTCGCCTGGCAGCCGAAGCAGTAGTAGAAACCCTTGCGGTCATCGACATGGAAGGACGCGGTCTTTTCCTGATGGAACGGGCAGGGCGCCCACCAGTCGCCCTTGCCCTGGTTGGTCTTGCGTATGTCCCAGGTGACCTTGCGGCCCACCACCTGCGACAGGGGCAGGCGGGCGCGCAACTCGTCGAGGAAACCGGGAGGCAGACTCATTGCCGGAATATCTGCCCTTGCGCGCCCTGCGGCAAGGCCCCGCGGGGCGTCAGGCCACCACGAATTCCTCCCGCGCATAACCTTGGAGGTAGAGCAGCGCTGTGAGATCGCCATGGTCGATGCGGATCGCCGCCTGCCGGGCGACAACCGGCTTGGCGTTGAGCGCCACGCCCGCGCCCGCGCGCTCCAGCATCCCGAGGTCGTTGGCGCCGTCGCCCACGGCCATCGCCGCGCCGGACTCGATGCCGAGCCGCGCGCATAGCTCTTCGAGCGCTGCAACCTTGGCGGCACGGCCCAGGATCGGCTGCGCCACCTGCCCGGTCAGCCGCCCGCCCTCGATGATCAGCCGGTTCGCGCGGTGCTCGTCGAAGCCGAGCCGCGCCGCCACCGGACCGGTGAAGGCGGTGAAGCCGCCCGAGACGAGCGCGGTATGGGCGCCGCCCGCGCGCATCGTTGCCACCAGAACCCTGCCACCGGGGGCCAGCGTGATGCGGCTCTCCAGCACGCGCGCGATGACGCTTTCCTCAAGCCCCGCGAGCAGCGCCACCCGCTCGGTCAGCGCACCCTCGAAATCGAGTTCGCCGTTCATCGCGCGCGCGGTGATCTCGGCCACGCGCGCACCTACACCCGCCTCCGCGGCCAGTTCGTCGATGCATTCCTGGCCGATCATGGTGCTGTCCATGTCGGCCAGAAGCAGCCGCTTGCGCCGACCCTCGGCGGGCTGCAGCGCCAGATCGAGCCCGCGCGCGCGCAGCTCCTCGCCCGCCGTGTCGAAGTTGTCGGGCCGGGCAGGCAGTGCGAACTCCGCCGCCTCGCGCGGCGCGAGCCAGCGCAGTGCGCCGCCGCCCCAGGCGTTGCGCAGCGCTTCGGCCGTGGCGGGGTCGAGCACCCGGGCGCCCGGGGCGGATGTGAGCGTGGCTACAAACGTCAATCGGTTCCCCGGTGCTTGCGGCCCTGCCGCACCTGTTTGGCGCAGGCTTTAGTGCAGTCTCGCGCCCTGCGCCAGCCTCGCGGCCGGACCTGTGGCGATGGTTCGGTCGGCGCGTCCCGCGCAGCAATGCGCAACATCCGGGTCGCGCGGGCGGGCGGGCTGCGGCAGGGTCGGCGGCATCGGCAGGCCGGAGGGTGCGCATGACAACGGCAGGGGGCGCGGCGCGGGCCATGGGCGGAGCGGAATGGGTGATGCTGGTGGCGCTCGCGGTGCTCTGGGGCGGGTCGTTCTTCTTCAACGCAGTCGCACTCTCCGGGCTGCCGGTCTTCAGCGTGGTTGCCGCGCGGGTAGCGCTGGGCGCGGCGGTGCTCTTCGCGATCCTGCGCGCCACGGGAAGGCGGCTCCCCGGGGGCGCGCCGGTCTGGGCGGCGTTTCTCGGCATGGGGGTTCTCAACAACGCACTGCCCTTCACGCTCTTCGTCTGGGGCCAGCAGGAACTTGCCTCAGGCGTCGCGGCGATCCTCAACGCCGCGACGCCGCTCTTTACCGCCCTGCTCGCCCATTGGCTTACCACAGACGAGCGGCTGACCCCGGCGCGGGCGGCGGGCCGCTGGGGGTGGCGCCCATGGCCGCGGCGGCGGGGCAGCTTGCCGCTTCCTCGATGCTGCTGGTACCGCTCGCGCTTCTGGCCGACCGGCCCTGGCAACTGCCCATGCCCGGGGTCGAGACCTTCGCCGCCCTCGCCGGGCTCGGCGTGCTCTGCACGGCGCTGGCCTATGCGCTCTACTTCCGCATCCTCGCCACGGCGGGGGCAACAAACCTGCTGCTGGTGACTCTGCTCATACCGGTGAGCGCGGTCTTGCTGGGCGTGTGGGTGCTGCACGAGACGCTTGAGGCGCGGCATCTGGTGGGCATGGCGCTGATCGGGCTCGGGCTTGCCGTGATGGATGGCCGCCCGTTCAGTGCCCTCCGGCACGGGTTGCGGAGGCTACGATGAGCACGCCAACCGATGCAGAGCGCTGGCAGGCCATCACGATGCGCGACCGTGCCTGGACGGGCCTCTTCGTCTACGCGGTACGCACGACCGGCATCTACTGCGCCCCCGGGTGCCCGGCGCGGCTGCCGCGG
The DNA here is from genome assembly GCA_002842835.1 of Alphaproteobacteria bacterium HGW-Alphaproteobacteria-2. Classification (GTDB taxonomy): domain Bacteria; phylum Pseudomonadota; class Alphaproteobacteria; order Rhodobacterales; family Rhodobacteraceae; genus PHEG01. Next base: position 26,810 of record PHEG01000007.1, read on the forward strand.
CGCGAGAATGTCAGAATGGCCATTTGGGATCATCGGTCAGGTGGGCTGCAAGGCCCCGAAGTCTTCCCGGTATTGGCACCGGCCTGCTCGCCGTCCGAGCGCGCCTATAATTTCATCTTGTCCGCGGAAGATGTTCCGCCTCGGCTCATTGGTCCGGCGCTGCATCGCGCCCACTATCTCCTGCGCGGATCCGCCGGGCGTCACCTCCGAACACGACGCCGCCACCCGTGCCGCCGGGACGACTGAGCTTCGAGCCGGTCGAGCCAACGGCGCAGGGTCAGGAACGGCACCCCGTCACGCGGTCACGCAAGGGATCGCCCCATGCCGGCCACCGCGCGAAGATCGCACCGCGGCCCGGAAGTGCGACCGGCGTCGGCCATCGGAGTTTCTGGCGTCTCTCAAGTTCTCCTACGGGGCTCGCGGTAGCCAAGGTTGGCCGAAATGCGGCCCGCCGCTGCCAGCAGGGCATGGACCTGCTCGCTGGTAGGCACCTCGGGGATGAACTGCACCGAGTCTGTCAGGGCGATCGCGCCGATGAACTGGCCGCTGACGGCGGACCTGCTCGATCTCGTGCCGGAGCCTCTCGGGTGCGGTGATGGTGTAGGGAGTGAGATGTGACAGATCGCTGGCAAGCGCGGCCTCGAGCAGCGTTGGCGAACCGAAGGCCAGCGTGATCTTGCCTTGGGCGCTGGCGTGATATTCGAGCAGCGAGCCTGGCTTCACGGCGATCTCGATGTTCGATCGGTTGCGCACGAGCATCACGATACGGCTGCCGCCCGGCTCGGGCTGGCTTATCGCGACAGCATGGCCGAGCGCGTCGCGCAGTTCTTCGGCAACCTGCCGCGCGGCGCTGCTGATCTCGAAACTCTCGCTGACGGCGTGCCCCAGCGCCATCAGCCGGGCACTGATCCCGTAGCGCTCGGTTTCACTGTCGCGCAGCAGGTAGCCGGTGGAAACCAGCGTCTGCAAGTGGCGGTGGATGCGGTTCTTCGACGTGCCAAAGGCGCGCGCCAACTCGCTGACCCCGACGGTAGCGCCCTGCTGGGCCACGAACTCTAGGATGTCGAGCGCGAACTCGACGGCCTGCACTCCGGCCTTCCCGGCGCGTGACGTGGTATCGGTCATTGTGCCCTCTTCGCTGCCGCACACGTAGCAGCCCCGCGCGTCAGGAAAAAGCGGATGCGCCGCATGAGCTTCGGCAGCCCGCGCGCACATTCCGCCTCATGACGGGGGCTCCACGGGCATCGGGTAGTCGTCGGCGTTGATAACCCAGCCGGGTTGCATCGAAAAATCGCGGCGTGGCGGCGAGAAGATGTCGATGAGCTGATTGAGACCATCCTCCATCCCGCGCGAGGTATGCACCACGGGCGGCGGGATGATGGTCAGCGAAGGCGCGCCAACCAGAACATGCTGATCATCGCGCCACTTGGTCATGTCCGGCACCCAGGGCCAGCGCATATGATGCGTGAAAGACCCGGCGAGCGCCAGCGACCCCTGCTCGAAATCGTCGTGGTGGTGGGGCGACAGCTTGGTGATGTCGCGCGGACCATGCAGCGGGTCGAGAACGTTGATCATCAGCGTGGAGCAGCGGAAGATCCGGCCGAAGCGCCCGGGCTCCGGCGGCACATCGAGGCTGTAGACGCGAATTCGGTAGCCACCGAGTGGGGCGGGCCAGGGCGCGTAGGGCGGGATATTCGGCCAGCGCGTCGCGAAGCTTTCGGCATTCGAGCAGAGCGACGCGAGATCTTCGGCGCAGGGCGAGAATACGCGCACGGCCCGCCCGCCTTCGGGCAGGTGGACGCGGCTGTCGCCGGGCGGCACAATGACGAGCGAGTACCCTTCCGCCTCGATGCGTTCCCCACCCGCCTCGGCGATGGCCCCGGTCTCGCGGTCGGGCAGCAGCAATACATATTCGTCGGGCTGCGCATGGCGCTCGAGAACGGCACCCGGTGCGGCCTCGGTGTGCAGCAGGATGAAGTTCTGGCCGCGACTTGCCCAGGTGCGACTGCCGCCCTCGGTGATCTGCGGCGCCGCCCCGTAGAATCGGCAGACCTCGGCCGAGACGAAATCGCTCGCCGGGGGAGCGCCCTTGGCGGCCGACAGCCGAGTGCGTGGGTCGCTCTTGTCGAACATCTGCAGTCCTCCCGTGATCGTTCTTATATACAGAACGCGCACCACTAAATAGCGCATATTTTTGCTCGGCCTGTCAAGAAAGAGGCAGATTTTGGTAAGTTTTTTTCTGATTGACAGGAAAACTGCCTTATGTAGCATTATCGTGCTAAATGTTCTGATATACAGAACGTTATTGGGGGGAGACAGATGCTGAACCGCCGCACCGTACTGAAATATTCCGCGGCTGCCGCCGCAACGCTGGCAGCGCCGGGGATCGCCCGCGCGGCACCGGTGAAGATCATCATGGCCCATGCCACGGCAGAGGTGCATCCGGCCCATATTGCCACGGTAGAATTCAAGAACGCGCTGGAGCGGCTGGCCCCCGGCGCGACCGAAATCCAGCTCTTTCCCAACCGGCAGCTTGGCGACGACAAGCAGTTGCTCGAGGCAACCATCGCCGGCACCGTGCAGATCTCGCTGGCCAGCGGCGTGCTGTTCCCGCTGGTCACCGGACGCCCGGCGCTCGACGCGTTCCAGTTGCCGTTCCTGGTTCGCGACTACGACCATATGGAAGAGCTCACCACCAGCGAGGTCGGCCAGAAGATTCTCGACGACCTGGAGCCCGCCGGGATCATCGGGCTCACGAATGTGGACATCGGCCAGCGGCATTTCCTCTCGGTCGGCAAGCCGGTCCTCTCGCTGCCGGATTTCTCCGGGCTGAAGACCCGCATCGTGCCTGTGCCTCTGCATCGCGCGATCTGGGAAGCCGTGGGCGCGGCGCCGGTCGGCCTGCCCTATGGCGAGGTTTACGGTGCCCTCCAGACCGGGGTGATCGACGCGGTCGAGATCAACGTCTCCTCGATGCTGGGCGAAAACCTGTGGGAAGTCGGCAAGCACTTCACGCTGACAGGGCATTACCCGTGGCACAGCGTCATCTCGGCCAACAAAACCTTCTTCGACGGACTGCCCGCCGAACTGCAGGCAGCCGTGCGGCAGGCAGGCCGCGATGCGGTGGCGCCGACAATGGCCTACACCAAGAAGCAGGACCACGACGGACGCGCCGAACTGCAAGCCAAGGGCGTCGAGATCCACGAACTGGCCAATCTCGCGGACATGCGTGCGCGTGTCGCGCCCCTGATCGACTCGTGGAGCGAGAAATCGCCGCTGATCGCAGAGTTCGCCGCTCAGGCGCTTGCGACCGCCTGACCGCGGCGCGGGAAACCTCGACCAGGTGGGACGCTTGCGCGCGCCCCACCTCCTCGCCTTGCGGGAGCGCAGTCGCATGCAGCAAATCTCGACCGGGGCTCTGGTGCTGCGTCGCGGCGCGGACATCTACAATCGGCTGCTGCGGTTCTTCGCCGGTGCGTCGATGGCAGCGCTCGTCGCGATCATCACCGCGCAGGTGGTGGCGCGCTATATCGTCGGCAGCTCGCTGATCTGGGCCGAGGAACTGGCGCGCTACATCCTGATGTGGCAGGCGTTCCTGCTGGTGGGGCTGGCCTATGCGCAGGGCGAGCTTGTGGCGGTCGAAGCCCTGCCCCGGCTGCTCGGCCCACGGCTGCGGTTTGCGCTGCGCGTCGCGGTGGCGGTGCCGATCCTTGCCTTTCTCTGGGTGATGGCGACCAATGGCTACACCTACGCCTGGCGGTTCGAGAATCAGGTGATCCCGGCCCTCGATTTCATCGCGGTCAGCCTGTCCGGGCAGGCGTTGGGCGTTCCGATCACCTGGGTCTATCTGTCGGTCTCCGTGGGCTGTACACTGCTCGGTGCGCATGTCGTCGTCTCGCTCACCATGGAAGCCCTGGCGCTACGGCGCGCCGGGCGGGTGGGTGATTGATGGGCGGCTTCTTCGGCGTCTTCTTCCTGCTGCTCGTGACCGGCGTGCCGATCGCGCTGACACTCGGCGTCGCGGGCATGGCCTATCTCTACCTAAGCGGCAACGGCATGCTGGTGCTGGCCTTCCCGCAGCGGATGATGGCCGGGGTGGACCAGTTCATCCTGCTGACCATCCCGCTCTTCCTGCTGGCGGGCACGCTGATGAACGTCGGCGGCATCACCGACCGGATCGTCACCTTCGCGCGCGCGATGACGGGGCACCGGCGCGGCGGCATGTCTTCGGTAACGGTGCTGTCCGCGGGCTTCTTCGCCGGCATCTCGGGCAGTGCCACGGCCGAGGCGGCGGCGCTCGGCTCGATCCTCATTCCCTCGATGTCCAAACAGGGCATACCTCCCTCCTACGCCGCAGCGCTGGTGGCGGTCAGCTCGATCATGGGGCCAATCATCCCGCCCAGCATCACGATGATCGTCTATGGCGTGCTCTCGGGCACTTCCATCGGCCAGCTTTTCCTCGCCGGCGTGCTGCCCGGCATCCTGCTTGCGGGAGGATTGCTTATCTATGTCGGCTGGCGGGCGCGGCGCGAGGGCTTTCCGGTCACCCCGCGGATAGACTGGGCCGAGCGGCGGCGCGCAACGGTCCGCACGTTGCCTGCGCTGATGCTGCCGGTCATCATCATCGTCGGCATCAAGGCGGGCATCTTCACGCCCACCGAAGCCGCCGCCGTGGCCGTGGTCTACGCCCTGTTGATCGGGCTCATCTACCGCGACCTGAACCGGCAGCGCATCTGGGAGGCGCTGATCTCGGCCGCGATCGTCAGCTCGGCGATCCTCTTCATCACCGCCATGGCCAGCATCGTGGCTTTCGTCTTCACTCTCGAAGGGGTGCCCGGCAAGATCGCCGAGGCGGTGCTCTCGATCAGCAGCGACCCGCTGGTGATCATGCTGATGCTCAACATCGTGCTGCTGCTGCTCGGCATGTTCCT
>PHEG01000245.1 GCA_002842835.1 Alphaproteobacteria bacterium HGW-Alphaproteobacteria-2
GATCTCGTCGCGCGAGGCGATCTCGATCGGGTCGAGGTCGGCACGGTCCGGTGTCAGGTCTCTCATCACTCTCCCCCCTCGACGAAATGCTCGCCCGAAACGACGCGCGAGCAGCCGCGGAACTCGGCAATGGTGGCGCCCGTCTCGTCGGTCACGCGGATGTCGTAGATGCCGTTCTTGCCCTTGAGGCTGACCTCGCGCGCGCTGGCGGTCAACTGCGCGCCAAGGCGCCCGGGCGAGATGTAGGTGATGGAATTGTGCTGGGCGACGGCATTGCGGTTGTAGCTGTTGCAGGCATAGGCGAAGGCCGAGTCGGCGAGGCTGAAGATCACGCCGCCGTGGCAGATGCCATGGCCGTTGCAATGCTGCTGCGCGACGGTCATGCGCATCTGCGCGGTGCCCGGGCCGCAGGAGACCAACTCCATGTCGAACCATCTCGAGGCGTGATCGCGCGCCCACATGGCCTCGGCGCAGCGCCGGGCCCGCTCTTCGGGGGTCATGTCAGGCTTTCCTTCCGGTGAATTTCGGCGCGCGTTTCTCCAGAAAGGCGCGCACGCCCTCGGCGTAATCGGGTGTCAGGCCGCAGGCCTTCTGCGCCTGGGCCTCGATTTCCAGTTGCTCGTCCAGGCTGGTGGTGGCGGCGGCCTGAAGCACCTTCTTGATCTGGCCCAGCCCGTAGGTTGGCCCCTCGGCCAGCCGAGCCGCCAGCGCGCGCGCCTCGTCCATCAGCCGGTCGTCGGGGTAGGCCTTCCAGATCAGGCCCCAGTCGGCGGCGGTGGCAGCGGGCAGCGGCTCGGCGGTCAGCGCCAGCGCCTTGGCGCGCGCCTCGCCGAGGCGGCGCACGAGGTGCCAGCTTCCGCCAGCGTCGGGCACGAGGCCCAGCCGGGCGAAGGCCTCGATGAACTTCGCGCTCTCGGCGGCCAGGACGATGTCGCAGGCGAAGGCGAGGTTCGCCCCCGCCCCCGCGGCCACGCCGTTCACCGCGCAGACCACGGGGATGTCGAGCCCGCGGATCAGCCGCACCAGCGGATTGTAGAGTTCGGTCAGCGTCAGCGAGAGGTCGGGTGGCCCATCCATCTTCGTGGGGTCGCGGTCGCCCAGGTCCTGCCCGGCGCAGAAGCCGCGCCCCGCACCCGTCAGCAGGATCGCCCGCGCACCCGAATCACGCGCGGCCTCGATGGCGGTGAAGAGCGCGGCATGCATCGTGTCGTTGAAGGCATTGAGCTGCGCCGGGCGGTTGAGGGTGATTTCCACCCAGCCGTCCTGCGCCTGCGAAAGAATCGAGTCGCCCATCCCGCCCTCCCTTTGCGGATGTTTCGACAAAAGATTTGCATAAACCGGACGGTTGGTCAATAATGAGTGACATCCGGTGCGGGAAACGATTCTCGTCGCAGGGCGCGAGCACCGGAAAGCGTGGGGGGGAACATGGCCGAACAGAGCCCGGTCAGCGTACGTGTGGGCGGCGGCATCGCCCATGTCGTCATCGACAGCCCGCCGGTCAACGCCACCTCGGCGGCGGTGCGCGCGGGACTCGAACGTGCGGTCGCAGAGGTCGCAGCGGCCGGTGCGCGGGTAGCGATTCTCTCCTGCGCGGGCAAGACCTTCATCGCCGGGGGCGACATCTCGGAGTTCGACCGCCCGCCGGTGCTGCCGCATCTGCCCGACGTGGTGACGCTGATCGAGGACTCGCCGGTGCCCTTCATCGCGGCGCTGCACGGCACGGTGCTGGGCGGCGGCTTCGAGGTGGCGATGGCCTGCGCCTGGCGCGTGGCGGCTGCGGGCACGCGCTTCGGCCTGCCGGAGGTCAACATCGGGCTCATTCCCGGCGCGGGCGGCTCGCAGCGGCTGCCGCGTCTGATCGGGGTGGAGGCCAGCGTGGACATCGCCTGCCGGGGCCGCATGATCGACGCCGCACGGCTTCTGGCGCTGGGCGGGCTCGACCGGCTGGGAGCCGATCATCTGGCCGAGGCAGAGGCACTGGCCGCCGATCTGCCCCCTCGGCCGGAAAAGACCCGCCTTCGCCCGGTGCCGAAGGTTGCGGAAGGATTCTTCGACGAAACGCGCGCCGCGCTGGCGAAGGAAGCGAAGGGCCAGAAATCGCCGGTCGAGAACCTGCGCGCGCTGGAATGGGCCGCCATCCTGCCCTTCGCCGAGGGCCAGCCGAAGGAACGCGCGCTGCATCTGGAGTTGCGCGTCGGTGCCGAGAGCCGCGCCCTGCGCCATGTCTTCTTCGCCGAGCGCGCGGTGGCAAAGCCCGCCGCGATCGAGGGCGCCGGACCGCGCGATGTATCGCAGATCGCCGTGGTCGGCGGCGGGCTGATGGGGGCGGGCATCGCCATGTCGGCGCTGATGGCCGGGCTCGGGGTGACGCTGATCGAGCGCGACGCCGAGGCCGTCGCGAGCGCGCGCCGCAATGTCACCGGCCTCGTTAAGGGCGCGGCCAAGCGCGGCAAGCTGAGCGCCGAGGGCCAGGCCGAGGCACTGGGCCGCATCGCCTTCAGCGCCGACTACGCCGATGCTGCGCCCTGCGATCTGGCGGTGGAGGCGGTTTTCGAGGATATGGGCGTCAAGCAGCAGGTGTTCGCCCGGCTCGCCGGGGCGATGCGCGCGGACGCGATTCTCGCCACCAACACCTCCTATCTCGACCCGCGCGAGATATTCAAAGGCCTGGCGGGGCCGGAGAGGATGCTGGGGCTGCATTTCTTCAGCCCGGCGCATGTGATGAAACTGCTGGAGATCGTGCGCACTCCCGATACCTCGGCCGAGGTGCTGGCCACCGGCTTCGCGCTCGGCAAGCGGATGGGCAAGATCGGCGTGCTCTCGGGCATCTGCGACGGCTTCATCGGCAACCGCATCCTGACGCCGCGATGCGCGGCTTCGGCATGCCGATGGGCCCCTACGAGTTGCAGGATCTGACGGGGTTGCAGATCTCCTGGGCCAACCGCAAGCGGCAGGCCGCCACCCGCGACCCCGGCGAGCGCTACATCCCGGTTGCCGACCGGCTGTGCGAGATGGAACGTTTCGGCCAGCGCAGCGGCAAGGGCTGGTATCGCTATGCCGAGGGTAGCCGCACGCCCGAGCGCGACCCGCAGGTGGAGGAGATGATCCGCGCCTGGTCCGCCGAGGAAGGCGTGGCGCGGCGCGGCTTCGCAGCCGGCGAGATCCAGGACCGCCTGATCGCGGTGATGGTCAACGAGGGCGCGCGCATCGTCGAGGAGGGTGTCGCGGAGCGCCCGCTCGACGTCGATATGGTGAAGATACACGGCTACGGCTTCCCGCGCTGGCGCGGCGGGCCGATGCATTACGCCGAGGCGCGGGGCCTCGGGAAG
>PHEG01000246.1 GCA_002842835.1 Alphaproteobacteria bacterium HGW-Alphaproteobacteria-2
CGGCTGGGGCGCGTCGGGGCGCAACGGCGGCTTCGCCTGCCTCGGCGGGGTGCGCGCCACCGAGGCCGCGCTGGAGCGGCGCTTCGGCCCCGGCGCGGCGGCAGAGGTGACGGGTTTCCAGCACGCGGCGGTAGAGAGCGTGCGCGCCAATCTCGCCGCCTACGGCATCGACGCGGACAAGGCCGAGGAGGGCGAGATCCGCTTTGCCCATTCCGCCCGCGCCTGGACGGCGATGCGGCACGCGGGCGGACCGGGGCTGCTCACGCGCGACGAACTGGCGGCGCAGGGTCTGGGCCCCTCCGGGTTTCACGGCGCGCGCCGCAGCGACTGCGGCTTTGGGCTGCATCCGCTGAAATACGCGCTGGGGCTTGCGCGCGCGGCGCAAGCTGCGGGCATCGCGATCCATGGCGAGAGCCCGGTGTCGGCGATCACGCCCGAAGGAGGTGGCTGGCGGCTGTTCACACCCTCGGGCAGCCTGCATGCGCGGCGGGTCATCGTGGCGACGAACGGCTATTCGTCGGAGGACGTGCCGGACGCGCTGGCCGGCCGCGTGCTGCCGGTCTTCTCGTCGATCCTCGTCACCCGCGTGCTGAGCGCCGGGGAACGCGCGGCGCAGAACTGGCAAAGCACGCGCATGGCCTACGACTCGCGGCATCTGCTGCATTACTTCCGCCTGCTGCCGGACGGGCGCTTTCTCTTCGGCACGCGCGGCGGGCTCAGGGCGACACCCGCGGCGGCAGCGCGCATCCGCGCCACGGGGCGGGCGCATTTCGAGGCGCTCTTTCCCGAATGGGCGCGGGTCGAGACGCCCTTCCACTGGTCGGGGCTGGTGGCGCTGATGGCGGGCGGCGTGCCCTGGGTCGGACGCGCGCCGGGGGCCGAGGGGATGGTGGCCGCACTCGGCTATCATGGCAACGGGGTGGCGGCGGGCAGCCTCGCGGGGCGACTCGCGGCGCAGGTCGCTCTCGAGGGCAAGGCCGAGGGGCTGCCGCGCGCCTTCGCCGAGCCATCGCCGCGCTGGCCCTTCGCGCGCTTCCGGAGGCTTGCCATCGCCGCGGCCTACCTGGGCTACGGCCTCATCGACGGGCCGGTGCGCCGACCCTCACCTTGACGCCGCGCCCGCACCGCGCCAAAAGACGGCCAACACACCCGCAACCGGGCGTTCCGTAGGCGCCAGACCGACGAGGAGCCAGACCCATGGCCGACGGCCAGCCGCAGATTTCCCTCACCTTCCCCGATGGCAGCGCACGGCACTACCCCGCGGGCATCACCCCCGCCGAGGTCGCCGCCGACATCGCGCCCTCGCTGGCGAAGCGCGCCATTTCCGCCCAGGTGAACGGCGCGCACTGGGACCTGCAATGGCCAATCCCCGGCGACGCCGCGATCACGCTCAACACCATGAAGGACGACGCCCCGGCGCTGGAGCTGATCCGCCACGACCTCGCCCATGTGATGGCCCGCGCGGTGCAGGAGCTCTGGCCCGACGTGAAGGTCACCATCGGCCCGGTGATCGAGCACGGCTGGTATTACGACTTCGACCGCGCCGAGCCCTTCACCCCCGAGGATCTCGGGCGGATCGAGGCCAAGATGCGCGAGATCATCGCGGCCCGCGACCCGGTGCTCACCGAACTGTGGGACCGCGAGCGCGCGATCCGCCACTACGAGCAGACCGGCGAGCCCTACAAGGTGGAACTGGTGCAGGCCATCCCCGAGGGCCAGCCGATCCGCATGTACTGGCACGGCCCCTGGCAGGACCTCTGCCGCGGCCCGCATCTGCAACACACCGGGCAGTTGCCCGCCGACGCCTTCAAGCTGATGGCCGTGGCCGGGGCCTACTGGCGCGGCGACTCGAACCGCCCGATGCTGCAACGCATCTACGGCGTGGGGTTCCGCACCCGCGACGACCTGAAGGCGCATCTGACGATGCTGGAGGAGGCCGCGAAGCGCGACCACCGCAAGCTGGGGCGCGAGATGGCGCTCTTCCACTTCCAGGAGGAAGCGCCGGGAATGGTGTTCTGGCACCCCGACGGCTGGACGATCTACCGCGCGCTGGAAGACTACATGCGCCGCCGGCTGACGGCGGCGGGCTACCGCGAGATCCGCACGCCGCAGGTGGTGGACCGCAAGCTGTGGGAGGCGAGCGGCCACTGGGACAAGTACCGCGAGAACATGTTCATCACCGAGATCGACGAGGAACATGCCAATGAAAAGCGCGTAAATGCGCTGAAGCCCATGAACTGTCCCTGCCATGTGCAGATCTTCAACCAGGGCATCAAGAGTTACCGCGATCTGCCGATGCGGCTTGCCGAATTCGGCTCCTGCCACCGCTACGAGGCGCATGGCGCGCTGCACGGGCTGATGCGCGTGCGCGGCTTCACTCAGGACGACGCGCATATCTTCTGCACCGAGGACCAGATCGAGGACGAGACCGCGCGCTTCATCGACCTGCTGTCTACCGTCTACCGCGACACCGGCTTCGCGAAATTCGACATCAAGCTCTCGACGCGGCCCGAGGTGCGGGTGGGTTCGGATGCAGTGTGGGACAAGGCCGAGGCGGCGCTGGAAAAGGCGATCCTCAAGGTGCGCAACGATTACGAGGTGGACCCGGGCGAAGGCGCCTTCTACGGGCCGAAACTCGATTTCAAGCTCACCGACGCGATCGGGCGCGAATGGCAGTGCGGCACCTTCCAGAGCGCTTCATCGGCATCCTGATCGAGAACTATGCGGGCAGGCTGCCCATGTGGCTGGCACCCCGGCAGGTGGTGGTGGCCTCAATCGTCTCGGAGGCCGACGGGTTCGTCGCCGAGGCAGTGGCGGCGCTGCGCGCGGCCGGGCTGCGCGCTGATGCCGACACCCGCAACGAGAAGATCAACTACAAGGTGCGCGAGCACAGCCTTGCGAAGGTGCCGGTGATCCTCGCCATCGGCCAGCGCGAGGTGGCCGAGCGCACGGTTTCCATGCGCCGCCTGGGCGAGCAGGGGCAGGAGGTTCTGGCGCTGGAGGAAGCGGTGGCGCGGCTCGCCGCCGAGGTGCTGCCGCCCGATCTGGCGTAAGGGATATTGGTGGCTCTTTGTGGCTTGCCCGGTGGCGGCGTGTCCGTCGGCTGCGATGTCACTCGGCCCCGACGAAGCGCGCGAGCTTGCCGAGCGTCTGCTGCCCCAGTTCGAGCGCGCCGAATTCGAGCACCGCCTGGAACTCGACCGCCGTGCTGAACACCATGCCGAGGGTCACGACCGTCGTCCCCTCCCGCTCCTCGAACGATACCCAGGCATCGGCGTGCTTGGGCCCGTTCTCGCCCCAGAGAAGCGTGTAGTCGATCCCCTCTCCGGGCCGGATCGCGCCATAGCGGTGGTGGTTGGGGTAGACCGTGCCGTCCGGCCCGATCATGTCGAAAACCCACTCGCCGCCCTGCCGCAGGTCGATCCGCTTCGTCCGGCACGAAAACCCCTCGGGGCCCCACCAGCGGGGCAGCGCTTCGGGGTCGGTCCAGGCCTTCCAGACAACCTCCCGCGGCGCGCGGATCACCCGCTGCAGCACCATGGTGCGCGCTGCCAGCTCAGCCAGATTGTCGAGCCCCGCGCCGAAGCCCTGCGCGTAGCCTGCCTCCATGTCCTCGGCCAGCGAGGATAGCTGCACCGTCACCGCCAAGCTGCTGCCCGCGCCCGCCGCCGCAACCTCGGCCGTCACCAGTGCCGCCGACAGCGTCACGCCTTCGGCGGAGATCACCTCGTAATTCACGCTGCGCCGTGGTGGCTGCACCACCAGCCAGCCGACCTCGCAGCGGATGTCTGGCCGCCCCTCCACCTTGCAGAGCGAAACCTCGCGCCCGCCGACGCGGGTTTCGGCCTCGACAAACGCCACCGTGACCGAAGGCGCGGGCGCGGCCCAGACGGCCCGGGCGGCGGGCGCTGTCCAGACCTGCCACAGGGTCTCTGCCGGCACGTCCGCCTGCCGCTCGAAGCTCAGCATCGCATGGCGGGCGCTCATCCCATGAGGCTCCGCGCATAGGTTTCGAGTTGCGTCGCCACCGTGCCCCAGCCGTCGAAAAAGCCCATGTCCGCATGCGCCTTGCGCGTTTCTCGGTTCCGGTGGCGCGCGATCGCCGTGTAGGCGGTGCTGCCCCCAGGGGCATCCTCCAGCAGCAGGATCGCGGTCATGAACGGGTCGGACGCGGGTTTCCAGCCTTCGGTATAGGCATCGGTGAACACCAGCTTTTCGGTCGGCACCACCTCCAGATAGACGCCCTTGTTGTCCATCACATTGCCGTCCACATCGAAGGTGGTGTTGAACCTCCCGCCGACGCGGAGGTCGATGTCGACGGCCGTCACCCGGTGGGGCGCGGGGACGAAGAACTGCGGGATGTGGCGGGGGTCTGTCCAGCACTCCCAGATCAGCCGCCGCGGTGCGGCCAGGGTGCGGGTGAAGCTCAGGTCGGTATCGGGGTCGAGGTCGAGGTCGGGCATCATGGCTGTCGGTCCTCCATCAGCCTGGTCACATAGTCATCCAGCCGGTCGAGCCGGGCCTCCCAGACCGCCCGCTGGTCGTCGAGCCATGTCCGCGCCGGGCTCAGCGCCTCGGGCACCAGTGCGCAGGTGCGCACCCGCCCATCCTTCGCCGTGGCGATCAGCCCCGCGTCCGCCAGCACCGCGAGGTGGCGCATGACGGTCGGCAGCCGCAGCCCGGTCGGCACGGCCAGCTCCGTCACCCGCGCGGGCCCTTCGGCCAGACGCGTCAGGATCGCCCGGCGCGTCGGGTCTGCCAGGGCGTGGAAGAGTGCCGAAAGGTCGGGATCATGCTTAGCCATGTCTCTAACTATCGCACCGACAGCAGCGCGGCAAGAGAATACTTCGCAATACGGCTAAGTTTTTGGCCGGACACCGAGCCCTGCTGCTGCCCGATCCGTCCCGGCCCCGGGCGCGGCTCAGTGCCCGCGGCGGTTGCCGCTCTCCATGCCGCCCTGGCGGAAGCCGTTGAGCCAGACCGGCCCTCGGCCGAGCGCGATCTGCATCGACAGAAAGGTTTCCATGTCGCGGATCAGCGTCGCGCCCTCCGGTGTCTCCTTCAACAGAAGCCAGATCTGGCGCCGGTCGGTGCGCGGCAACTCGACGTAGTGGAGCGGCACGTCCGGCCCCTCGGGGGCCACCCGCTGGCGCAGGTCGCCCGGGCCCAGCCGCTGGCCGGTGCGGATGCCCGCCATCAGCGTGAGCCAGGCCAGCATCGCCTCCTGCTTCGAGATGAAGCGCGAATGGTCGAGGTCGTAGTTTCGGAACACGGCCAGGTTCTCGGGGAACTCGAAGAGCGGGATTGAGGTGTCGGGCATCGCCAGATCGCCCGTGCCGGACGTGAC
>PHEG01000247.1 GCA_002842835.1 Alphaproteobacteria bacterium HGW-Alphaproteobacteria-2
GAAAAACTTGTCCATTTCCCCTAATTCTTGATTTCCGTCCGGTTCCGAAGCAGTCAGTATGATCGAACACTCGGCCTTTCGGAAAGCGCGATGCGGAATGGCGGCCAGCTTCTGGCGGACGGCCTGGCGGCCCTTGGGGCGACCAAGTGTTTCGGTGCGCCCGGTGAAAGCCATCTGGCCGGACCGGTTTCTCAAGTTCGGTCCCGGGGCGCTGATCCCGCGCCAGAAGCTGAGCAGATGCAAGATGCGGGCCTGACGGCAAGGGACCGGAAATGACCGCTCAGATCAGACTTGGCGCCGATATCGGCGGCACCTTCACCGACATTGCCCTTGAGGTGCTGGGGCGGATCCATTCGACCAAGGTGCTGACCAGTTACGCCGCCCCCGAACAGTCGATCCTCGACGGCATCGACATCGTTCTGGCCGAGGCCGGGGTTGGCTACGGCGATCTGGAGATCGTGATCCACGGCACCACGCTGGCCACCAACGCGCTGATCGAACGGCGCGGCGCGCGGACGGCATTCGTGACCACGGAAGGCTTTCGCGACGTGATCGAGATGCGCACCGAAAGCCGGTTCGACCAATATGACCTGAACCTGCGCCTGCCGACCCCCCTGGTCGCGCGCGAGGACCGGTTCACCGTCGCGGGCCGGATCGGCGCGGACGGACAGGAACTGGCGCCCCTGGACGAAACCGCCCTTGCGGCGATTGCCGACCGCATCGCGGCCGGCGGCTTCGGGGCCGTCGCGATCGGCTTCATCCATTCCTACATGAACCCCGCGCATGAGGACCGTGCGCGGGCGATCATCGCCACCAGGGTGGCGCTGCCGATCTCGATTTCCTCGGAAGTCTCGCCGCAGATGCGCGAGTTCGAGCGTTTCAACACCGTCTGCGCCAATGCCTATGTGCGTCCGCAGATGGCCGATTATCTGGGCCGGCTGCAGGTGAGGCTGAAGGAGAAGGGCGCGCGCTGCCCGGTCTTCATGATCCATTCGGGCGGCGGGCTGATTTCCGTGGAAACTGCCGCCGAGTTCCCGGTGCGGCTGGTGGAAAGCGGCCCCGCCGGGGGCGCGATCTTTGCCGCCGACGTGGCCCGGCGCTTTGGCATCGCGAAGGTCGTCAGCTACGACATGGGCGGCACCACCGCCAAGATCTGCCTGATCGAGGATTTCGCCCCGAAGACCGCCCGCAGCTTCGAGGTGGCGCGCACAGCCCGCTTTGCCAAGGGCTCGGGCATGCCGATTTCCATTCCGGTGATCGAGATGATCGAGATCGGCGCGGGGGGCGGTTCCATCGCCTGGGTCGATGCGATGGGGCGCATCCAGACCGGGCCGGAATCGGCGGGATCGGAACCGGGGCCGGCCTGCTATCAGCGCGGGGGAAAGCGCCCGGCGATCACCGATGCCGATCTGGTGCTGGGCAAGATCGACCCCGACAATTTCGCCGGCGGGGCGATCGTTCTGTCCACCGCCAAGGCAGAGGCGGCAATTCTGCGCGATGTCGGCGACAGGCTGAACATTGCCGCCACCCCCGCTGCCTTCGGCATCTGCGAGGTGGTCGACGAGAACATGGCCAATGCCGCCCGCGTCCATGCGGTGGAAAACGGCAAGGCCATCTCGGACAATATCATGGTGGCCTTTGGCGGGGCTGCGCCCCTGCATGCCGCGCGGCTGTGCGAAAAGCTTGGCATCGACCAGTGCCTGATCCCGGCAGGGGCCGGGGTCGGCTCGGCCATCGGCTTCCTGAAGGCCCCCTTCGGCTATGAGGCGCTGGCCTCCAGGATCACCCGGTTGTCGGACTTGGTGCCCGCCGAGGTCAACGCCCTTCTCGACGGGCTGAAGGCCACCGCGACAGGCTTCGTGCGCGCCGGAACCGACGGGGTGATCCGGCGCGAGATCACCGCTTACATGCGCTATGTCGGCCAGGGCTGGGAGATTCCGGTGGCGCTGCCCGACCGGCCCTTCACGGCGGCCGATGTCGCCGCATTGCGCAACAGCTTCCGGCAGAACTACGCCCGCTTCTTCGGCCGCGCCATCGACGGTCAGGGCGACGGGCAGGGCGGGCTGGAAATCGAGATCGTCACCTTCGCGGTCAGGGCCGAGGACATCCGCCCCGCGCCGGACCGCCATGTGCTTACCCTGGGACGGACGGAGGCGAGTGCTTCGATCTCGCGCCCGGTTTTCGATCCGGCCCGGGGCAGGGCCTTGCCCACGTCCATCGTCGACCGGTCCAGCCTTGCCCCCGGTGCCCGTCTTTGCGGCCCCGCGGTGGTGGTGGAACGCGAAACCTCGACCGTCGTCACCTCGTCCTTCGATGTGGTGATGCAGGATGATGGAAGTCTTCTTCTGGTCCGCAAGGAGGCCACGGAATGACCGACACGGGCCTGACCGATGAAACCTTCGAAATCCGCATGCAAGTGATGTGGAACCGGTTGATCTCGGTGGTGGAAGAACAGGCGATGACGCTGCTCAGGACGGCGTTCTCGACCTCGGTCCGCGAGGCGGGCGATCTGTCGGCCGGCGTCTTCGACCCGCAGGGCCGGATGCTGGCGCAGGCGGTGACCGGCACGCCGGGCCATGTGAACACCATGGCCGAGGCGGTGTTGCATTTCATCGCCGAGATCGGTCGCGAGACAATGTTCCCCGGCGATACATATGTGACCAACGATCCCTGGAAGGGCACCGGGCACCTGCACGACATCACCATGGTCTCGCCTTCGTTTCTTGGCGACACGCTGGTCGGCTTCTTCGCGTGCACCGCCCATGTCGTCGATGTCGGCGGGCGCGGCTTCGGGGCCGACGGCAAGTCG
>PHEG01000248.1 GCA_002842835.1 Alphaproteobacteria bacterium HGW-Alphaproteobacteria-2
CCGAGCCAGCGCACAGAGCCCATAGGAGCAAGGTCGTAGCCACCCAGATCCGCCGCGCGCTCCGCAAGTGCGGGGCCGCGCGCAAAGGCGAGGAGTCGCTGCACCGGCGGTGTGAAATAGGTGTGCCGGTCGATCAGCAGGTCGAAGTACTCATCAGCCAGTGGCAGGAAGTCGAGTCCGAAGCGGCGTGCCATCGCCTCGAGCCCAGGGGCGGCCTCCGCCTCGCCGCTTGCCACGGCCTCGGCGGCCTCGCTCTCGGTCCGAGCGCAAGGGCCGGGCAGGAACGCGCCCGCGCCAAGCCCGGCCTCGGCGGCGAGATGCGCAAAGAGCGCACCGCCCCCGGCACCTTCCTGACGCAGCGCGACACGGCGACCGCGCAGCGCTCCCAGCGCGGCGATCCCGCCCAGGGCGCGGCCCAGGATCAGCCCCTGGCGCCGCCGCGCCCAGCCGATCAGCACCGCACCCTTCGGCGCTCGCGCCGCCAGCGTGGTGGTATTCCAGGCGAGCCCCTGAGGACTGGCCTCCGGGATGTGCAGCCCCGCGAGTGCCGCCTCGCCGCGCTCGAAGCGGGCGAGTCCGTCCATGCTGCCATCGAAAAGCACTGCAAGCCCGCTGCCTGACTCGCGCACAGCCCAGTCGAGCAGCGGGTCGTGCGAGCCGGCCAGAACCGCCGGGCGCTGGCCCGGTGGGGGTGCCGACGCGGCAGAACTGCCCTCCACCCAGGCTTCGATCTCGGCGCGCGGGAAGAGCAGCTTGCCGGTCACCCGCCGGTGCGGGATCCCGCCCGCTGCAGCAAGGTCGTAGACCTTGCGCTGCTGCACTCGCAGCAGATCTGCCACCTCGCGCGTGGTCAGGTATTCCGGTTTCTCGGACAAGCGCTTCCCCCGTCGGGCCCTGCGTATCATGCGACGGTCGTGCGGGCGCTGCAACGGTACTCAGGCAGTGGTGGGCATGCGGTAGCTCAGAGCCTCGGCGACATGTGCCGCGCTTACTCCAGGCGCACCATCGAGATCGGCGATGGTGCGCGCCACGCGCAGCACCCGATGATAGCCGCGCGCCGAGAGGCCGAAGCGTTCCGCTGCACGGGCGAGCAGTGCGCGGCCCTCGGCATCGGGCGCTGCCACCTCCTCGAGCAGCGCGCCCTCGGCATCGGCGTTCACCCGCACGCCCGGGGCAGCGGCGAAGCGTGCCGCCTGCACCGCGCGCGCCGCGGCGACGCGCGCGGCAATACTCGCCGATGTCTCGCCCGCGGCGGGCAGGTCGAGATCGGCAAGCGTCACCGGCGGCACGTCGAGGCGCAGGTCGAAGCGGTCCATCAGCGGACCCGAGATGCGCCCGAGGTAATCCTCGCCGCATTGCGGCACGCGCGCGCAGGCGCGGGCCGGGTCCGGCAGGTAGCCGCATTTGCAGGGGTTTGCCGCGGCAATCAGCAGGAAGCGGCAGGGATAGCGCACATGGGCATTTGCGCGCGCCACCACCACGTCGCCGGTCTCGATGGGCTGGCGCAGTGTCTCGAGCACCGCGCGCGGGTATTCCGGGAACTCGTCCATGAACAGCACGCCGTTGTGGGCGAGCGATATCTCGCCCGGCTTCGCCCCCTTGCCGCCGCCCACGATGGCCGCCATCGAGCAGCCCGGCGAGCGAGTGGATCATCGAGGTCTCAAGTGCCTCGGCGGCGGAAAGCGGGGGCAGCAGCCCCGGCATGCGTGCAGCCAGCATCGACTTGCCGGATCCGGGCGTGCCCACCATCAGGAAATGGTGTCGTCCCGATGCCGCGATCTCCATTGCGCGCTTGGCGCGTTCCTGGCCCTTCACGTCCGACAGGCAGCGCGCGGCGGGGGCGGCGCTTGCCTCGCCCGGTTCCGCGGCGGCGAGCACCTGGCGCCCGGTGAAATGGTTCACGCACTCGACCAGAGAGTCGGGCGCGATCACTTTCGTTGCCCCCACCCAGGCCGCTTCCGGCCCGCAACCGCGCGGGCAGACGAGTTGGCAATCGGCCTCGGCGGCGGCCAGTGCCGCGGGCAGCGCGCCGATCACCGGCACCAGCGTGCCGTCGAGCGAAAGCTCCCCCAGCGCCACGCTGCGCGCCACCTCGTCGGCAGGCAGGATCTCGATCGCCGCCATCAGCGCCAGCGCGATCGGCAGGTCGAAATGCGAGCCTTCCTTGGGCAGGTCGGCGGGCGAGAGGTTGATCGTGATGCGCTTCGAAGGCAGCGAGATCGACAGTGCCGCGAGAGCCGCGCGCACCCGTTCCTTCGCCTCGGACACGGCCTTGTCGGGCAGACCCACCAGCGAGAAGCCGGGGATGCCGTTCGTGAGCGCGCACTGGACCTCGACGAGCCGCGCCTCCACTCCCTCGAAGGCCACCGTAAAGGCTCGCGCGACCATGCCGCCCCCCGCCACCAGATGGTTAACGGCTACGGCGACAGGGTTTAGGAATGGTAAATGGCCCTGAAGGCGGGCCAGGCCTCGGGGTCGGCCGCGGTCTTGTCGCGGCAGAAGGCGTTGCAGAAGCCGAAGACGCGCCCGCCGGTCTCCAGAAAATGCGTCACCGGCCGCCCGGAATAGGGGCAAACCACGTTCTCGGCGGGGCCGCTCTTGACTGGGCGTGCGGGTAGCGGAGCGGGGCCCGGCCAGGTGCGGCGGGGCAGGTCGCGGTCATAGAATGGCTGGTGGTAGCCGTCCGCGAGCCCCATGGCGCGCCAGCGGCGGAAGGCCGGGTCGGCGAGCTGGGTGGCGACATAGGCCATGTCTGCATTGCCCAGCGGCAGGCCATAGGTCGCCACCCGCGTGGCGACCGGCGCGAAGAAGGCATCGGCCAGCGACCAGGCGCCGAAGAGCCAGGGTCCTGCGCCATCGGAGAAACGCCGCGCATGCGCCCAGATCACGGCGAGCCGGTCGAGGTCGGCCCGCACCGTCTCCGAGGGCCGAAAACCTTCGTAGCTCACGCCCAGATGCATCGGGCAGGCCTCGCGCAGCGCGGTGAAACCCGCGTGCATCTCGGCGGCGAGCCAGCGCGCGGTGGCCCGTACGGCAGCCCCGCCCGGCCAGAGCCCAAGCTCCGGATGGCGCTCGGCCAGCGTCTCGGCGATGGCGAGCGTCTCGGCCAGCACGGTGCCCTCGGGCAGGCGCAGCGCAGGCACCAGCCGGGCGGGCGCGAATTCCGCCAGCCCCTCGTTGAAGCCGGGTGTGTAGAGCCGAGCGTGATGCAGCCGGTGCGGCAGGCCCGGACGCTCCAGCATCAGCCACGCGCGCAGCGACCAACTCGAATGCAGGCGGTCTCCGATGAGCAGATCATAGGTCATGCGCGGCACCCTAGAGGCAGCGTGCGACCCCGGCAAATGTCGATTCGCGCGCCGCCCCATGACCGCCGATGATGCCGGTTCCCGCAGCACCCGCGCAAGTGATCCGGTCGCGGCCCTACCGCGTATCCCAAGCAATACGAGATTGAACAGGGACAAACACGGGGGGACGTCATGGGCGGGGAGACGTTTTCGGATCAGACCCTTTCGCGGCGGGCAATGCGCGCTGAGTTGCTCGACGCGGAAACCGAACTGGCGCTGGCCTATGCCTGGCGCGATCATCGCGACGAGGCCGCACTGCACCGCCTGGTGACCGCGTACATGCGTCTTGCCATTTCCATGGCATCGAAGTTTCGCCGCTACGGCGCGCCGATGAACGACCTGATCCAGGAGGCGGGACTCGGCTTGATGAAGGCTGCCGACAAGTTCGACCCGGATCGCGGCGTGCGTTTCTCGACCTACGCGGTCTGGTGGATCAAGGCCTCGATACAGGACTACGTCATGCGCAACTGGTCGATGGTGCGCACCGGTTCCACCTCGTCGCAGAAGACGCTCTTCTTCAACATGCGCCGTGTGCAGGCTCGGCTCGAGCGCGAGGCGCGGGCCGCGGGCGAGACACTCGACGGCCACCAGTTGCGCGAGCGCATCGCGCAGGAGGTGGGCGTGTCGCTTGCCGACGTCGAGATGATGTCCGGGCGGCTCTCCGGGTCGGATCTGTCGCTCAACGCCACGCAGTCCGCCGACGAGGACGGGCGCGCCTGGATGGACACGATCGAGGACGATTCCCCCCAGGCGGCGGAGCGGGTGGCGCAGCATCGCGACACCGAACAGTTGCGCGAGTGGCTTGTCGGCGCGCTCTCCGCGCTCAGCGCGCGCGAGCGCTACATCGTGACCGAGCGCAAGCTGCGCGAGCCGGGGCGCACGCTCGAGAGCCTGGGCGAGGAACTGGGGCTTTCGAAGGAGCGCATCCGCCATGCGTGCTGTCTGGCACCATGCACCGCAGCCTCGCTCTTCTCGCCATCCTCTTCAGTGCTCCGGCGCTGGCAGGACCGATGAGCCCTGAGGCGCTGGAGGCACTGCCACGCGCAGATGCTGTGCTGCTGGGAGAGGTGCACGACAACCCCGCGCACCACGCCAACCAGGCGCGCGCCGCGGCAGCGCTCCAGCCGCGCGCCATCGTCTTCGAGATGCTCACCCCCGACCAGGCGGCCCGGGTGACAGCCGAAAACCGCGACGATGCCGCCGCGCTGGCCGAGGCGGTCGGCTGGGAAGGCTCGGGCTGGCCAGATTTCGCGCTCTACCATCCCATCATTACCGCCGCGCCCGGGGCCGCAATCCTGGGCGGCGCGCTGCCGCGCGAGACGGTGCGGCGCGCCTTCGAGACAGATGCGGCCACGGTCTTCGGGGCGGAGGCAGCACGCTACGGGCTCGACCGCGCGCTGCCGGAGGCCGAGCAGGCGGCGCGCGAGGCCGAGCAGATGGCCGCCCATTGCGATGCCCTGCCCGAAGCGATGCTGCCCGGCATGGTCGCGGCACAGCGGCTGCGCGACCGGCTGAACGAGAGGAACCCTGCCTGGCCTTCAGGACCGGCGGCGGCTGACAGGCCCGCTCAGAGACTGACGCGGAAGCGCAGCCGCCCCTCCTTTGCGGTTACGTGGCAGGGTTCCAGCGCGAGCCAGGGCATGCCGTCGGCATGTGCGGCGGCGGCAGGCGCAGTCTCGATCCAGGCGGTGGCAACGCCCGCTGGCGCGAAGCGCCAGAGCGGCTGGCCCGAGGTGCGCAGCGGACCGGCTTCGGAGATGTGGCGCGCGACGATCTCCTCAACCCCATCCTCGGAGAAATGCAGCACCGGCGCACCCGGCAGCCCTGGAAAACCACCCCCGCCCTGCGCCCGGTAGCTGTTGGTGGCAACCACGAAGCGGGCATCCGGGGCCACCGGCGCGCCTGCATGGGTCAGCGCCACGATCCGGCCCGGCGCACCGGTAGGCGCGCCGCGCGGGTCGTAGGCGGGCGGGCGGATGAGGTCGATCACGTAGTCGACGCCCGAGACAGCATCGAGGTTGTAGGCGGCGGTCCCCGGCAGCAGCAGCGACGGCGCGCTTTCGCCCGGCACGAGCGGAGAGAACACGCTCGCGGCCCGTTCGAGCCACGCTCGCAGTCCCGCGCCAGTGACCTCGACTGCGGCCAGACGGTTGGAGAATCCGTAGAGGCCGGCCACATGGCGGCGCAAGACCGGCCCGGGTGGCACGTCCGCCGCATGCACTCTGCCCTCGAGGCCTCCATTGCGCAGCGGGGCCGCAGCCGCCAGCACGGGAAGTCCGGCCCAGGGCCCGCCCGCCAGCGCCCGCGCGGCGGCGTGGCGCTGCGCCTCCAGCACCGGCTCCAGGGCCGGTGCATGGCCCAGCGCGGCAAAATGGCTGTGCAGCGGGCTCAGCGTCACCCCGACGGGTTTGCGGACATACGTGAGCGTCGCCGCATGCGCAGCATCGGTGGCGGCGCCGATCGCCGCGTCTTCGCCGTCGCCGCAGACCGGGCAGAGCCGCCCGGACCCGGACATCACGCGCCAGCCGTCGGCGCGGCGCGCGAGGACGAGATCGAGCAATCCCAGCGCCTCCCCCTCGGGCGGGGGCAACACGCAGGGCCTGCCA
>PHEG01000249.1 GCA_002842835.1 Alphaproteobacteria bacterium HGW-Alphaproteobacteria-2
GAGGGCGACATGGGCCACGGCCCCGCCTTCCGCTTCGAGGATCCGTTCGGCCATGTCTTCGAGCTTTACTGGGAGACGCGCCGCTACGCCCCCGGCCCCAGTGATCGCCCGGCGCTGAAGAACATGGCCTCGCGCTTTCACGCGCAGGGGGCCTGCCCGCGGCGGCTCGACCATCTCAACCTGCTGTCCGAGGACGTGACCGCCTTCCGCGACTTCATGCAGACGTGCCTCGGCGCCCGGGTGACCGAACAGATCCGGCTCGACAACGGGCGGCTGGGGGGATGCTGGTTCACCGTGAACAACAAGACCTACGACCTCGCCTGCACCGAGGAGCACGGCGGCGGACAGGGGCGGCTGCACCACGTGACCTACGCCACCGACCAACGCGAGGACATCCTGCGCGCTGCCGACATCTTCCTGGAGAACGGCGTGCACATCGAGACCGGGCCGCACAAGCATGCCATCCAGGGCACGTTCTTTCTCTATGTCTGGGAGCCGGCGGGCAACCGGGTGGAACTGGCCAACGCCGGCGCGCGGCTGATCCTCGCCCCCGACTGGGAGACGGTGACCTGGACGGAGACCGAGCGCAGGAAGGGCCAGGCCTGGGGGCTGAAGACCATCGAGAGTTTCCACACCCACGGCACGCCCCCGGTGCCGGGCAAGGAGTGATGCCATGAGCCGGACCGCACTCGTCATCAGCGCCCATGCCGCCGATTTCGTCTGGCGCTGCGGCGGCGCAATCGCGTTGCACCAGGAGAAGGGCACGGCTGTTACCGTGCTCTGCCTCAGCTACGGCGAGCGCGGCGAGAGCGCGAAGCTGTGGAAGCAGCCGGGCATGACGCTGGAGAAGGTGAAGGCCGCGCGCCGCCGCGAGGCCGAGGCGGCAGCCGAGGCGCTGGGCGTGCACGAGATCCTCTTCCATGATCTCGGCGACTACCCGATGGAGTTCTCCCGCGCGGCGAAGGACCGCATCGTGGATGTGATGCGCGCCGTGGCGCCGGCCTTCATGCTCAGCCATTCCGCCTACGACCCCTACAACACCGACCACATGCTGACCACGCAGGTAGTTCTGGAATGCCGCTCCACCGCGCAGGCCTGGGGCCACAAGCCGGGCGAGAAGGTGCTGGGCGCGCCGCAGCTCTATCTCTTCGAGCCGCATCAGACCGAACAGATGGGCTGGAAGCCCGACACCTTCCTCGACATCACGCCGGTGTGGGAGAAGAAGCGCGCCGCCATCGAATGCATGGAAGGCCAGGAACACCTGTGGGAGTATTACACCCGCGTGGCGCAGAACCGCGCCAACCATTTCACCCGCAACTCGGGCGGGCAGGCGGGGGGCCGGGTGTGCAAATATGCCGAAGCCTTCCAGTCGGTTTTCCCGCGCACGGTGGACGAACTCTGATGGGCGGGGTGGTTGTCACGAAGATTGCGCGCGCCGACGCCGGGGTGATCGCCGGGCTGGGCGCGGCGGGCGTCGCCACGGTGCACGAGGCGATGGGGCGGCGGGGGCTGATGGCGCCGCACATGCGCCCCGTCTGGCCCGGCGCGCGCATTGCCGGGTCGGCGGTGACGATCAGCGCGCCGCCGGGCGACAACTGGATGCTGCATGTGGCGATCGAGCAGGTGACGGAAGGGGACATCCTGGTGCTGGCGCCCACCAGTCCTTGCAGCGACGGCTATTTCGGTGATCTTCTGGCCACCTCGGCGGTGGCGCGCGGCTGCCGCGGGCTGGTGATCGAGGCGGGCGTGCGCGACGTGCGCGAGCTGGCGGAGATGCAATTTCCCGTCTGGTCGAAATGCATCAGCGCCCAGGGAACGGTGAAGGAGACGCCGGGATCGGTCAACGTGCCCGTCGTCTGCGCCGGGGCGCTGGTGAACGCGGGCGACGTGATCGTGGCCGATGACGACGGCATCTGCGTGGTCCCGCGCGAGGAGGCCGCGGCGGTATTGGAGAAGGCACGCGCCCGCCTTGCCGCCGAGGAGGCCAAGCGCGCGCGGCTTGCGGCGGGCGAACTGGGGCTTGACATCTACGCCATGCGCGAACGGCTGGCGGCGAAGGGGCTGAAATACCTCTGAGGGTGCCATGAACGCGGGAATCCGATGCATGTGGATGCGGGGCGGCACCTCGAAGGGGGGCTATTTCCTCGCCGCCGACATGCCCGCCGACATGGCGGCGCGCGACCGGCTGCTTCTGGGCATCATGGGCTCGCCCGATGCGCGGCAGATCGACGGCATGGGCGGCGCCAGCCCGCTGACCTCGAAGGTGGCTGTTGTGGGCCCTCCGAGCCGGTCCGATGCCGATGTGGATTACCTCTTCCTCCAGGTCTTCGTGGACCAGGCCAGCGTGACCGACCGGCAGAACTGCGGCAACATCCTCGCCGGCGTCGGCCCCTTCGCCATCGAGCGCGGGCTGGTCGCGGCGCGCGAGGGGGTGACGCCGGTGCGCATCCACATGGTCAACACCGGCCAGGTGGCGGTGGCCGAGGTAGCCACGCCCGGCGGGCGGGTCAGCTATGCGGGAGAAGCGCGCATCGACGGGGTGCCGGGGCGGCATGCGGCGGTGCCGCTCACGTTCCTCGACACCGCCGGATCGAGCTGCGGGGCGCTTCTGCCCAGCGGGAACGTGGTGGATGTGATCGAGGGCATTGCCTGCACACTCATCGACAACGGCATGCCGGTGGTGGTGATGCGGGCCGATGCTCTGGGGCTGCGGGGCGACGAGGCCCCGGCGGCGCTGGAGGCGGATGCCGCGTTGCGCGCCCGGCTGGAGGCGATCCGCCTCGCCGCCGGGCCGGCGCAGCTTCATTCCGCACCGCTGCCACGAGGCGATCGGGGTGCTGGGCGCGGTCAGCGTGGCGACGGCGGCTCTGCTGCCGGGCAGCCCCGCGGCGACGGTGGCGGTACTGCCCGAGGGTGCGCGCAAGGCGCTCGCCATCGAGCACCCCACGGGCGAGATGACGGTGATTGCGGATATCGAGGACGGCAGCGTGCGCCGCGCCGCCATCCTGCGCACGGCGCGCAAGCTGATGGACGGGGTTGTGTTTCCCCCGGAGGCGCCATGATGGAACCGCAGAGCATCGCCTTCCTCGGCTTCGGCGAGGCAGCGCGCGCCTTCGCGGCCACCCTGCGGGGGGTGCGCCCCGGGTTGGCCTTCACCGCCTACGACCGCAAGCTGGGCGGTCCCGAAGATGCCGGGATGCGTGCCGCCATGGTCGCGGCAGGGGTAGCCTGCCACGAGAGTGCGGCGGCGCTGGCCGGGGCGGAATGGATCGTCTCGGCGGTCACCGCCGACCAGAGCCTTGCCGCGGTGGAGCCGGTGCTTCCCGCGCTCTCCTCGGGGCCGGGCCGCTGGCCGAGGCGGCGCTTCCGGTGCTGGCGGCGATGGGCTTCGATGCCAGCCTCGCGGGGCCAGAGGCGGGGGCGGCCACGGCGGTCAAGATGGTGCGCTCGCTCTTCGTGAAGGGGCTGGAGGCGATCACCGTCGAGTGCCTGCTCGCCGCACAGGCCACGGGCTGCCTCGACACCATCCTGGCAAGCCTGGCGCGCAGCTACCCCGGGCTTGGCTGGCCGGGTATCGCGGCCTATCACTTCGAGCGCACGCTTGCCCACGGAAAGCGGCGCGCCGCCGAGATGGAAGAGAGCGCGGCGACGCTGGACGCGCTGGGCCTCAACGGCGATCTCGCGCG
>PHEG01000250.1 GCA_002842835.1 Alphaproteobacteria bacterium HGW-Alphaproteobacteria-2
AAACCTTTTTGGCACCTTTCCTGTTTTCCCGGCAAAAACGCAAGACTACACTGGCCACGATTCCAGGACATGCGTGTGGGAGGACATGATGCAGGAACTGACCCATTTCATTGGCGGCAAGCATGTGAAGGGCACCTCGGGCCGCTTCGCCGATGTCTTCAACCCCGCCACCGGCGAGGTGCAGGCGCGCGTGCCGCTGGCCAGCAGGGCCGAACTCGACGCGGCCGTCGCCAATGCCGCCGCCGCACAGCCCGGATGGGCCGCCACCAACCCGCAGCGCCGGGCGCGGGTGATGATGGAATTCGTGCGCCTTCTCAACCGCGACATGGACAAGCTGGCAGAGGCGCTGAGCCGCGAGCACGGCAAGACCTTCCCCGACGCCAAGGGCGACATCCAGCGCGGGCTCGAAGTGGTCGAGTTCTGCATCGGCGCGCCGCATCTGCTGAAGGGCGAATACACCGACGGCGCGGGGCCGGGCATCGACATCTACTCGATGCGCCAGGCATTGGGCGTGGTCGCGGGCATCACGCCCTTCAACTTCCCCGCCATGATCCCGATGTGGAAATTCGCGCCCGCCATCGCCTGCGGCAACGCCTTCATCCTCAAGCCCAGCGAACGCGACCCCTCGGTGCCGCTGATGCTGGCCGAGTTGATGATCGAGGCCGGGCTGCCCGCGGGCATCCTGAACGTGGTGAACGGCGACAAGGAGGCGGTGGACGCCATCCTCGACAACGAGACCGTGCAGGCGGTGGGCTTCGTCGGATCGACCCCGATCGCGCAGTACATCTATGCCCGCGGCTGCGCCAACGGCAAGCGCGTGCAGTGCTTCGGCGGCGCCAAGAACCACATGATCGTGATGCCCGACGCCGACATGGACCAGGCGGCCGATGCGCTGGTGGGTGCCGGCTATGGCGCGGCGGGCGAGCGCTGCATGGCGATCTCGGTGGCGCTTCCGGTCGGCGAGAAGACCGCCGATGCGCTGATCGAGAAGCTGGTGCCGCGCATCGAGAAGCTGAAGATCGCGCCCTACACCGCCGGCAACGATGTCGATTACGGCCCGCTGGTGACGGCGGAGGCGAAGAAGCGCGTGCTGGGGCTGGTCGAGAGCGGCATCCTTCTTCGTCGGCCCGCATCTCTTCGACCGGGTGACGCGCGAGATGGACATCTACAAACAGGAGATCTTCGGCCCCGTGCTCTCGACCGTGCGGGCTAAGTCCTACGAGGACGCGCTGGCCCATGCCATGGACAACGAATACGGCAACGGCACCGCGATCTTCACCCGCGACGGCGACACGGCGCGCGACTTCGCGGCCCGCGTCAACGTCGGCATGGTGGGCATCAACGTGCCGATCCCGGTGCCGCTGGCCTATCACACCTTCGGCGGCTGGAAGAAATCGGGCTTCGGCGATCTCAACCAGCACGGGCCGGACGCCTTCCGCTTCTACACCCGCACCAAGACGGTCACCGCGCGCTGGCCCTCGGGGCTGAAGGAGGGCGGCGAGTTCCACTTCAAGGCGATGGATTGAGGGCGCGGCAAAACTAAAAGGGCGGCCCGAGGGCCGCCCTTCCTGGTCCGGAATGAAGCGATCAGGCCGCCTTGCGGCGACGACGCAGGGCCGCGACCCCGCCGAGCGCGCTCAGCAGCAGCAGGCCACCGGCCGGCAGCGGAACGGGCGCCGTATACTCGATCGACACGGTCTTGAGCTTCCACTCGTCATCGCTGTCGAACGCACCGATGGCGAAGAGGTTGCTGGTAGTGCCGCCGAAGCCGGAGAACGGGTTGTCATCCTGCAGGAAACTGAGGAAGTCGCCGACACCGATCATGTTGTCATTGTTCGAGTCATACATCCAGCGGAAGTCGTCGTCACGGCCGAACAGCCCGAAGCTGATGCTCGTGATCGTGACGTCCTGGCCGAAGTCGATGAGGATGAAATCGGCCCAACCGCTGCCATCGACCTGATGGTCGTTGTCGGTGGGCGAGTTCACCACCCCGGCTCCCTGATCATAACGCCCGATGCGCGGGTCGCTTGCCAGACTTACCGAAGTGAAGATGCGGTTGGAGCCCGAGATGGGCGCCGTGTAGTCGGTGAACGCCCCGGCGGAGAAGTTTGCGGTCACCCCGCCTTCGGTCAGACTGAAGGAGAGCGGCAGCGAGCCATGATTCGTCGACTGCCCCGGGCTGAGGCTCAGATCGAATGTGGCAGTGGCAGCCATTGCGGCAGGTGCGATCAGCACCAGACCGGCTGCGGCAATAAGTGATTTCATGTTGTTCCCCATCAGTTTCCACAAAAAGACGCCGGATACCGTCCCGACCCACGAGAATGTGATACCACAATCCCGCCACGCTTTCACCACAATTCGCCTGCGCGAAGGATCATCACAAGTCTGTCTCCATTCGCGAAACAAATGCGCGCCTGAGCGCTTGCCGCGCGCGCAACCGCCTGCTTTGATCCCCCGACAGGGAGGACAGCGCATGCCCCAGCCCGCCTTCAGCCTCGGCATCGAGGAGGAATATCTGCTGGTGGATGCCGCCACCATGGACCTCGTCGAAGCCCCGGAAAGCCTGATGGCCGCCTGCGCCGAGGCGCTGAAGGGCCAGGTCAGCCCCGAGTTCCTGCAATGCCAGGTCGAGGTGGGCACCCGCGTCTGCGCCGACATCGCCGAGGCACGCGCCGACCTGCGCCGCCTGCGCCACACCGTGCGCGACATCGCGCATGCCCACGGCCTCGCCCCCATCGCCGCCTCCTGCCACCCCTTCGCCGACTGGCGCGCGCAGCACTTCACCGAGAAGGAGCGCTACCGCGCGCTGGAGCGCGATCTGGCCGATGTGGCGCGCCGCATGCTGATCTGCGGCATGCATGTGCATGTCGGCATCGAGGCCGAAGAGCAGCGCATCGACCTGATGAACCAGTTCGCCTATTTCCTGCCGCACTTGCTGGCGCTCTCGGCCTCGTCGCCCTTCTGGCAGGGCAAGGATACCGGGCTGGAAAGCTACCGGCTGACGGTGTTCGACAACCTGCCGCGCACCGGGCTGCCGCCGCGCTTCGCCAGTTTCGCGGAATACCGGCGCTCGGTGCAGGTGATCATCGACACCGGCATAATCGAGGACAGCACCAAGATCTGGTGGGACCTGCGCCCCTCGCACCGCTTCCCCACGCTCGAGACGCGGATCTGCGATGTCTCGCCGCGCCTCGAGCACGCGCTCTCGCTCGCGGCACTGGTGCAGTGCCTGATGCGGATGCTCTGGCGCATCGGCTGCGCCAACCAGCGCTGGCGCATCTACGACGGCTTTCTCGTGGGCGAGAACCGCTGGCGCGCGCAACGCTACGGGCCGCGCGAGGGGCTGATCGACTTCGCCCGGCGCGAGGTTGTGCCGATGGACGAACTGCTTGAGGAGATGATCGCGCTCGTCGCCCCGGATGCCGAGGCACTCGGCTGCATGGCAGAGGTGACGGGGGCGCGCGACATCCTCGCGCGCGGCACCTCGGCCGAACGACAGCGCGCCGTGCATGCCGCCGAGATGGCCGCCCACGGCGACGAGGAGCGCGCCCTGCGTGCCGTGGTAGCGCATCTGATCGAGGAGTTCTCGGCCGACCTGTGACGGCTTGCAAGAATGTCGCTAAAGTCTGTAATTAAACAGCCGTTCAGTTAACGGTGCGGAGGAGACAGCGATGGATTTCGCGTTGAGCGAGGAACAGACCGCCATCTTCGACATGGCGCGCGACTTCGGCGCCGAGCATATCGCTCGGTCTCGGCGGCGTCTATGTCTCGGAGGATCATGGCGGCTCCGGCCTCTCGCGGCTCGATGCCACGCTGGTGTTCGAGGCGCTGTCGATGGCCTGCCCCTCGGTCGCGTCGTTTCTCTCGATCCACAACATGTGCGGCGGCATGATCGACAGGTTCGGTACGCCAGAGCAGAAGGCGAAGTGGCTGCCCGACCTCTGTTCCATGCGCAAGGTCTTCTCCTACTGCCTGACGGAGCCCGGCTCGGGCTCGGACGCGGCAGCGCTGCGCACCCGCGCGGCGCGCAGCAACGAAGGTTGGCGGCTCAACGGCACCAAGGCCTTCATCTCGGGCGGCGGCTATTCGGATGCCTATGTCGTGATGTGCCGCAGCGGCGACAACTCGCCGCGCGGCATCTCCACCGTGGTGGTCGAGGCGGGACCATTCCGCCCGACAACCTGATCGGCGAGGAGGGGCGCGGTTTCGTCTATGCCATGGCCGGGCTCGACGGCGGGCGGCTCAACATCGCTGCCTCGGCCCTTGGCGCGGCGCAGGCGGCGCTTGATGCGACGCTCGCCTACATGGGCGAGCGCAAGGCCTTCGGCCAGACGCTCGACCAGTTTCAGGCGTTGCAGTTCCGTCTCGCGGATGCCGAGATCGAATTGCAGGCCGCGCGCGTCTTCCTGCGCCAGGCGGCATGGAAGCTCGATCAGGGCGCGGCGGATGCCACCCGCCATTGCGCCATGGCGAAGAAATTCGTCACCGATGCCGCCTTCCGCGTCGCCAACGACTGCCTGCAACTGCACGGCGGCTACGGCTATCTCGCCGATTACGGCATCGAGAAGATCGTGCGCGACCTGCGCGTGCACCAGATCCTCGAAGGCACCAACGAGATCATGCGCCTGATCGTGGCGCGCGACATGCTGAAGGCGCGCGGATGACGGGCGATATCCACATCCGCCGCGCGGGCCGCGCCGGGCGCATCAC
>PHEG01000251.1 GCA_002842835.1 Alphaproteobacteria bacterium HGW-Alphaproteobacteria-2
CTGCTGGCGCCGCTCGTGCTGCATTCCGGCGCCGCGCATCGCGACGGCGGCGATTTCACGCCCGAGGTCGAGGCCGTGCTGCGCGACGCTGCAGCATTGACACTCTGAGCAGGGGCAAAACCGCGCATCCGATGTTTTGCCCGCGTGACACGACTCGCGTTCTGTGGTGCAATTCACACTACGGTTACATTGGAGAGGAGGACCGGATGACCCTGAGTTCGCGCGTGCAGGAACTCCGCCGAAAGCATGAAACCCTCTCGAAACGCGTCGAGGAGGCGCAGCGAAGCCCGGGCACGGACGCGCTCGTCATTGCCGAGCTGAAGAAGCAGAAATTGAAGCTCAAGGAAGAAATCCAGCGCCTGTCGCACTGAGCGTGGCGCAGCCTCGAATGGCAAGGGCCTGTGCCGCGGCACAGGCCCTTTGGTTTGGTGGCGGTGTTCAGGCGAAGAACTGCGCCCCGTTCGCGCTGATCGTCGAGCCGTTGATGAAGCCCGCGTCGTCGGCGACCAGGAAAGCGACACACCGCGCGATTTCCTCGGGCTCGCCCAGGCGGCCAGCCGGGATCATTCCGATGATCGCCTCGCGCACCTTCTCGGGTACGGCCATCACCATCTCGGTGGCGATATAGCCCGGGCAGACGGCGTTGGCGGTGATGCCCTTGGCTGCGCCTTCCTGCGCCAGGCTCTTCACGATACCCAGATCACCGGCCTTGGTGGCGGCATAGTTGACCTGGGCAAACTGGCCCTTCTGCCCGTTGATCGAGGAAATAACCACTACCCGGCCAAAGCCGCGCTCGCGCATGCCGGGCCAGACCGGGTGAACGGTGTTGAAGACGCCGGTCAAATTCGTGTCGATCACCTGGCTCCACTGTTCAGGCGTCATCTTGTGGAAGGGCGCGTCGCGGGTGATGCCTGCGTTGGCCACTACCACCTCGACGGGACCGAGGTCGGCCTCGACCTGCGCAATGCCCGCCTTGCTGGCGGCATAGTCGGCCACGTTCCACTTGTAGGTGGGGATGCCGGTTTCCTCACTGAAGGCCTTCGCGGCCTCGTCATTTCCGGCGTAGTTTGCTGCCACCTTGTAGCCCGCCGCCTTTAGTGCCTTCGAGATCGCCGCGCCGATGCCGCGCGAGCCCCCTGTGACCAGTGCAACACGTCCCATATCACCTCCCAGGTTCCTGAGTTACCGCAAACCGACCGGCGGGGGCGGACGGTGCCGCGCGTGGCGGCCTCCTCCCGGGGCCGAACCGCCCCCGCCGCGCGGCCGCCGCGCATGGCGGCCGCATGCCCCGTCAGGGGCGTTCCACACACATCGCCACACCCATGCCGCCACCGATGCAGAGCGTGGCGAGGCCCTTCTTCGCGCCGCGCCGCTTCATCTCGAAGAGGAGCGTGTTGAGGATGCGCGCGCCCGAGGCGCCGATCGGGTGACCGATGGCGATGGCCCCGCCGTTCACGTTCACGATCGACGGATCCCAGCCCATGTCCTTGTTGACCGCGCAGGCCTGGGCGGCGAAAGCCTCGTTCGCCTCGACGAGGTCGAGATCCTCGGCCTTCCAGCCCGCCTTGGCGAGCGCTTTGCGGCTGGCATGGATCGGGCCCACCCCCATGATCGAGGGGTCGAGCCCCGCCGTGGCGTAGGAGACGATGCGCGCCAGCGGTTCGATGCCGCGGCGCTCGGCCTCGTCGGCGGTCATCAGCAGCACCGCCGCCGCACCGTCGTTGATACCGCTGGCGTTCGCGGCCGTCACCGAGCCGTCCTTCTCGAAGGCGGGCTTCAGCTTCTGCATCGCGTCGATGGTGGCGCCGTGGCGGATGTATTCGTCCTGATCCACCACGATGTCGCCCTTGCGGGTCTTCACCGTGAAGGCGATGATCTCGTCGGCGAACCGGCCCGCCTTCTGCGCCGCCTCGGCCTTGTTCTGGCTATGGACGGCAAATTCATCCTGCTGGTCGCGGCCGATCTGCCACTGGCGGGCCACGTTCTCGGCCGTGGTGCCCATGTGGTAACCGTTGAAGGCGTCCCAGAGCCCGTCCTTGATCATGCAGTCGACGAATTTCAGGTCGCCCATCTTCTGGCCTGCGCGCAGATGCGCGACATGGGGCGCAAGGCTCATGCTCTCCTGCCCGCCCGCGGCGACGATGGCGGCATCGCCCAACTGGATGTGCTGCGCACCCAGCGCCACGGCGCGCAGGCCCGAGCCACAGACCTGGTTGATGCCCCAGGCCGCCGCCTCGACGGGCAGACCCGCATTGATGTGCGCCTGGCGCGCCGGGTTCTGGCCCTGACCGGCGCTCAGAACCTGGCCGAGGATCGTCTCGGAGACATCCGCCTTGTCGATGCCCGCGCGCGCAACGACCTCGGCGAGCACCGCGGCGCCGAGATCATGGGCGGGGGTGTTGGCGAAGGCGCCGTTGAAGCTGCCCACCGCGGTCCGGGCGGCAGAGGCGATCACGACATTGGTCATGGGGGGTCCTTTCAGGCGGATGAGCACGATTCGCTGCGGCCAAGGTTAGTCATTCCCTGGCGGGCCGCATACCCGGTTTCCCGGGAGCCGCGCGAGCCTTTACCGCGCTGCAAACGCAAAGGGAAGGGGCGGGCTGACACAGCGTCAGGCGCCCGGGCATGACGCCTTGCGCCTGTGGCCCGGCCTGCGCGACCTGAAACGCGCTGGCATGAACGCGCGGATCAGGCGCGGCGGCGTTCGACTCCTTGCCAGGGCATGTCGAGCGCCGGAGCGCCGAAGAGATATCCTTGCAGGCAGTCGATGCCCGCACCGGCGAGAAA
>PHEG01000252.1 GCA_002842835.1 Alphaproteobacteria bacterium HGW-Alphaproteobacteria-2
CCGCCCCGCCCGGCGCGACCAGCATCCGCGCCGTCATCTCGGCCATGTCGCGCGAACAGCCCGGCCGCCCCGCCATCCGCGCGAGCGCCGCGCGCATGCGCGCCTGGCGGTCGGCGTCGTAGCGTCCCAGCGTCTCGAAAGCGGTGGCCATGCGCGCCGCCGTCTGCGGGTTCTTGGCGTCGAGGCGCATCAGCCAGTCGGCCAGCAGGTCATAGCCCGCGCCAGAGGGATCGTGGAACCCCGCCGGGTTGAAGGCGGGCAGCGCGCCCAGGACGGCGCGGAAGCGGTTGGGGTTCACCCAGTCGAATTCCGGGTGGTCGGTCATCGCCCGGGTGATCGCCACCGCCTCCTGAGGTGCGGCATGGGCCACCTGCAGGGTGAACCACTTGTCCACCACCAGCCGGTCATGCGACCACTGCTTCCAGAAGGCGGCGAGGGCCGCTGCCCCGCGCCCGGCGTCAAGCAGGCAACCGAGCGCACCCAGTTGTTCGGTCATGTTGTCGGAACGGGCGAACTGCGCCTCGGCCCGCGCGCCGCCGTCGCAACGGGTGAGCAACCTGAGCGCCGCGCCGCGCAGCGCCCGGCGGCCCGCGTCGCGCGCATCCGGCGTGAAGGGGCCGGGCGTGGCCATCGCCTCGTAGGTCTCCGCCAGCCGCCGCTCCAGGTGGCGGGCGATGTCGCCCAGAAGCCGCTCGCGCGCGGCATGGATCGCCAGCGGATCGGGGGTGAGTCCGCCGTCGTACAGCGTCTGCGCCATGTCGTCCTCGCCGGGCAGCGCCAGCGCATAGGCGCGGAACGCCGGGTCGAGCGTGTCGTCGGCCAGCATCGCGTCGAGCGCGTCGAGGTAATGCGGCCCGGGGCGCGCGCCCTCGGTCACCATGCGGGTGAGCACGTCCTTCGCCAGCGCGCGCCCAGCCTCCCAGCGGTTGAACGGGTCGGTGTCATGCGCCAGCAGGAAGGCGCGTTCCTCGGCGCTCGTCTCGCGCACCACGATCACCGGGGCCGAGAAGTTGCGCAGGATCGAGGGCACGGGCCGCGCGCCCAGCCCCTCGAAGCTGAAGCTCTGTTCGGCCTCCGTCATCTCCAGCAGCGTGGTCGGCACCACCTCGTCGCCATTGGGCGACAGAAGCCCCACGGCGACGGGGATCACCTGCGGCGCCTTCTCCGGCTGGCCGGGGGTGGGGGGCGTATCCTGCCGCAGGTGCAGCGTGTAGCGCCCCGCTTCCCAGTCTTCGCGCACATGCAGCCGTGGCGTGCCGGCCTGCGCATACCAGCGTGCGAACTGCGAAAGATCGCGGCCCGTCGCATCCTCGAAGACCTTCAGCCAGTCTTCCACCGTGCAGGCCTGCCCGTCGTGGCGGTCGAAATAGAGGTCGAGCGCGGCGCGATAGCCCTCGTCGCCAACCAGCCGGTGCAGCATGCCCACCAGCTCTGCCCCCTTCTCGTAGACCGTGGCGGTGTAAAAGTTGTTGATCTCTACAAAGCTTGTCGGCCGCACCGGATGGGCCAGCGGGCCGTTGTCCTCGCGGAACTGGCGGGCGCGCAGCATCAGCACGTCCTCGATGCGCTTCACCGCGCGCGAGCGCATGTCGCCCGAGAACTGCTGGTCGCGGTAGACCGTCAGCCCCTCCTTGAGGCAGAGCTGGAACCAGTCCCGGCAGGTGATGCGGTTGCCCGTCCAGTTGTGGAAATACTCATGCGCGACGATCGACTCGATGCGCTCGAAATCCTGGTCGGTGGCAGTCTCCGGGCTGGCCAGAACGAACTTCGAGTTGAAGACGTTGAGCCCCTTGTTCTCCATCGCGCCCATGTTGAAGTCGTCCACCGCGACCACGTTGAACACGTCGAGATCGTATTCGCGGCCATAGACCTTCTCGTCCCAGCGCATGGCGCGCTTCAGCGCCTCCATGGCATAGGCGCAGCGCCCCTCGTCGCCTGCGCGCACCCAGATGGCGAGCGCCACCGCGCGTCCCGAGGCAGTGGTGAAGCTGTCGCGGTAGGCCACCAGATCGCCCCCCACCAGCGCGAAGAGGTAGGCAGGCTTGGGCCAGGGATCGTCCCATTCCGCCCAGCCGTCGCCTTGCGCCACCGGGTTGCCGTTCGACAGGAGCACCGGCAGGCTGGCCTCGACGCGCACGCGGAACGGGGCCATCACGTCGGGCCGGTCGGGGTAGTAGGTGATCTTGCGGAAGCCCTCGGCCTCGCATTGCGTGCAGTACATCCCGCGCGACATGTAGAGCCCTTCGAGCGCGGTGTTTGCCTCGGGGTCTATTTCCACCTCTGCGGCCCAGGTGAAGGGGCCATCCGGCAGTTCGGCGGCGGGCAGGGCGAGCCCGGTGTCGTCGATGAGCGGTTCCACGGGCCGCCCGTCCACCGCCGACGAGATCAGCCTCAGTCCCTCGCCGTCGAGCCGCAGATCGCGCCCCGGAGCCGCCGGGTTGGGCCGGAAGCCGATCTCGGCCAGCACCCGCGTGGCGCGCGGCGCCAGCCGGAAGGTCAGGCGTACCCTCTCCACCACATGGCTGAAGGGGGCATAGTCCTTCAGATAGACGGCCTCGGGGGCGGCATCCTTCATCGCGGTCTCTCCCAGATTGCACCAGCCTGAACCTGCCCATCTGCGCGCCGGGTTCAAGACCCGCCTTGCCCTTTCCGGCACGCCGCTACCTTTCGCGCCGGAGGAAAGAATGCCGCGCAAGCCCCATCTGCCCGTGAAGACCTGCGCCACCTGCGGGCGGCCCTTCGCCTGGCGGCGCAAATGGGCGAAGGTCTGGGAGGAGGTG
>PHEG01000253.1 GCA_002842835.1 Alphaproteobacteria bacterium HGW-Alphaproteobacteria-2
GCGGCGGGCCGAACGGGGATCGCATGAGACGGGCGACGCGCCGCCATGTCCTGGGCCGGGCCGCAGCCGCGACGCTTGGGCTGGCGGCGGGGGGTGGACTCGTCGCAGTCCCTCGGGTTGCGCGGGCCGCCACACCCGGCATGGACGGCGCGCTTCCGGAGGAGGTACCCGATCTGGTTGCCGTGTCTGCGGGGCCCTTCCTCTACGGCTCCACCCGGGCAGAGCGCGACCGTGCGTACGCGCTCGATGCGCGCGCCTACGGCCACTGGCGCACGCGCGAGCTCGGCTGGTACGAGTCCGAGCCGCAACTGGCCGAGGGGCGGACCGGTGACTTCGCCATTACCCGCACGCCGGTGACGAACGCTCTGTACGCGGCCTTCGTGGAGGCCACCGGCCACCCCGCTCCCGACGTGGACCGGGCCACCTGGGAGGGATACGGGCTGATCCACCCCTATGCATCGAGCCGCCGCCACGCCTGGTTCGATGGCGCACCGCCGCCGGGGCGGGAGGATCATCCTGTGGTGCTCGTTTCGCTGGCCGATGCCCGCGCCCATGCCGCCTGGCTCTCCACGCTGACGGGCGCCCGCTGGCGCCTGCCCGACGAGCGCGAATGGGAGAAAGCCGCGCGCGGCCACGACGGGCGCGCCTTCCCCTGGGGCGACGAATGGGATGCAGCGCGGCTCAACAGCCACGACCGCGGCCCCTTCGACACCCTGCCCGTGGGCAGCTTCCCCGAGGGCGCGAGCCCGCACGGCCTGCTGGATGCGGCGGGCCAGGTCTTCGAATGGACAGAGACCGAGGCCGCGCCGGGGCGCATTATCGTCAAGGGCGGCTCTTGGGACGACAAGGGCTGCGGCGTCTGCCGCCCGGCAGCGCGCCACGCGCGGCCCGCGGATATCCGCCACATCCTGATCGGCTACCGGCTCGTGTGCGAGACGTCCGGCTGAGGCACTCCCGCCGCCGCGGCGAAGTCGCGGCGCCAGAACCGCCACGACATGCTGGCTCCGGCCAGCACCAGTCCCACCACCAGACCGCCCCATACCCCCGGCGCGCCCCAGCCGAGGCCGAAGCCCATCGCCCAGGCTGCAGGCACCCCCACCGCCCAGTAGCTGAGCGCGGCCAGCCACATCGGCACGCGCGTGTCGCGCACCCCGCGCAGCAGCCCCAGCGTGATGATCTGCGTGCTGTCGGCGATCTGGAAGAGCGCCGCCACCGCCAGCAGCGCGGTGCCGGTCGCCACCACCGCGGGCAGCGCCGGGTCGGCCGGGTCGAGAAAGAGCCGGATCAGTGGCTCGGGCATCGTCAGCAGGACAACCGCCGTCGCCAGCGCCACCGCCAGCGCACAGCCCAGTACCAGTTGCGCCCCGCGTTTCAGCCCTGCGCCATCGCCCCGGCCCAGCGCCTGTCCCGCGCGCACGGTCGCCACCTGCGAGAGCCCGACATGGATCATGAAGATGCCGCTCAGGATCTCCATGGCAATGCCATGCGCCGCCAGTTCCGCCGTGCCTATCCATCCGATCATCACCGCCGCCGCCGAGAAGAGCCCGACCTCGGCCAGCGTCGTCAGCCCGATCGGCCAGCCGAGGCGGAACACCTGCACGAGTGCCGTGCGGTCCACCCGCCACAGCCGGGCGAAGAGTCGCTGCGCGCGCGTCACCGGAGCCAGCGAGACATAGGCCGCAAGCACCACCAGCGGCCCCAGTTGCGAGACGACCGAGGCGATGGCCGCTCCGCGCAGACCCAGATAGTCGGCCGCCAGCGCCGAGAGCCGCGCGTCCTGTCCAGCAAGGCGGAACAGCGGCTCGGCGAGCAGCAGCGGGGCAAGCGAGACTACCCCCGCTGCCGCCGAGAGCCAGAGCCCCATGCGCACCACGCGGCGCATCTGCGCGGTGTCGCTTTGCGCCGCGGCGCTGGCGACGAGCGGCATCACCGCCCAGGCGAAGCCCGATCCGACGAGGAAGAGCACGAAGTAGAGCGCCACCGCGAGTACCGATGCGGCCAGTGCCTCGACATCGTACCAGCCCAGCATCAGCGTGTCGGTCAGGTGGATGGAAAACTGTGCCAGATGGCTGCCGATCAGCGGCAGCCCCAGCGCGAGTATTGCGCGCAGATGGGCGGCGGGGCCCTGAGTGTCGGCTGCGGCGGTCATGGCCCCGTGGGGCTTAGGGCCGCGCGGGGCAGGGGGCAAGGCCTCTCAGCGCAGCAGGAGCGTTGCCGCCGCCAGAACCACCACGCCGCCCGCGGACAGTTCCAGCACGGGCAGCGCCAGCCGCGCAGCACGCCTCCCGGCGAGCCCGGCCAGCGCGCCCTCCCGACCGGTCACCGCCAGAGCCGCGACGGCCAGCGTCACGCTCGCCGTGCCCAGCGCCATGGCGAAGGTGCCCGCGATGCCCGCTTCGGCGATACCGAGCTGCCATGTCATCACCAGCAGGAAGAGCGCCCCCGTGCAGGGCCGCAGCGCCACACCGGCGACCAGCAGCGCCGCCTCGCGGGGGCCGCCCGCGCGCGCCAGCGTTTCGGGCGAGGGGGCATGGTCATGTCCGCAGCAGGCCGCCTGTAGGACATCCACGCTATGCCCCGCCGCCGCCAGATGCCGCATCCCGCGCCAGACGAGCCAGAGCCCGATGAGCCCGATGGCCGCATAACTTGCCTGCGTGAGCACGCCCTCGGCCAGGCCGGTCATCCGCTGGCGCGTCCAGCCCAGCGCCAGGACGCCCGCATAGACCAGCGCCACCGCACTCGCCCCTTGTGCCAGCGAGGCCGCCAGGGCGATGGCCGAGAGCCGTCCCAGCCCCACGGGACGCGCCGCGCCATAGCCGCCGATCAGCACCTTTCCGTGGCCCGGGCCCACCGCGTGGAAGAAACCGTAGGCGAAGGCGAGTCCCATCAGCACCCCCCAGGCGCCCGGCTCGCCCGCCCGCAGCCGGATCAGGGCGCCCGCCATCGCCTCCTGAAAGCGGCGCTGTCCCGCTGCCGCCCAGCCCGCCAGCGCCTCGGCGCCGCCGAGCGCCCAGGCACCCAGCAGCGCGAGCGCGGCAAGCCCGCCCGCGATCAGGAGCGACCGGCGCATGTCACCAGAACACGGTCGGCGAAAAGTGCGCCAAGCTCCTCGATCTGCGCCTCGATGTTGCGATCGGCGGCGAACTCCGAGAGCGGGATCGACAGGGTGGAGGCGGCAAGCTCGAGGTCCGGCCCCTCGCGGGTCAGCGTGCAGTCGTCGCGCCCCTGCGCGTCGAGCGCGACGCCGGTCTCGTAATGCACGAAATATGTCGCGTCATAGACCTGCACCACCAGGGGCCCGGCCGCCGGGTCAACCCGTTCGATCAGCGGGCGCAAATGCGAGGTGACGTAGCGCCCCTCGGCGAAGGCCGCCGTGTGCTCCTGCGGGGCACCGAGCGCCACGAGCCGTTCGCCCGAACGCACATAGAGATCGCCGTGGAAATCCGGGTCGTCCCAGAGCACGTCCCGCCCGCGCAGCGGCTCCAGATCGGGGCCGGGGATGTTGCCCGCGGCGTCGGGCGCCAGCCCCTTGTCGGCGGCGAGCAGCAGCGAATAATAGGCGTCGTAGACCCAGACGACGCGCACTGCGGCCAGCTTGCCGGTCTCGTCGAAGACAAGCCTCAGCCCCGCATCGATGAAGACGTGCGGATGCGCCGCGCCGGGCAGGGCGCGGGCCAGCAGCAGGGCAAGCGCGAGAAGGGCGATCCACATGGTCCGAAAGCTAGGCGCTCGCATCCGGGCGCTCAAGTGCCGGTCGCCGCGCCACAAGGTCGATGAGTGCGGACATGCCTGCATGGCCCGCGCCCTCGCGGATCTCGGTGTCGTAGGCCGCGAGATGCAGTACTTCCCAGTCGCCGAAAGCGCCGCGCAGCAGCGCCTCGTCATACATGTTCGCCGCATCGGGCGGCCCGCCGGTGCCGTAGGCAAGTTGCTCGGGCCGGTAGCCGTGCAGCAGCAAGAGCCCACCCGGGCGCACCGCGCGACGCAACCCGGCGAAGACCCGGGTGCGCTGCCCGGGCGGCGAGAACTGGATGAAGATTGCCGCCACCACGTCGAAGGGGGCTTCGTCCCAGTCCCAGGCATCGATGTCGGCGATGTGAAAATCGACCGTCACGCCGCGTGCCTCGGCCAGCCTGCGCGCCTTGGCCACGCCCACCGGCGAGGCGTCGAAGGCCGTCACCTTCAGCCCCTGTCCGGCCAGCCAGACGGAATTGCGCCCCTCGCCGTCGGCCACCGCCAGCGCCCGCTGGCCCGGCGAGAGCAGCCCGGCCTGCGCGGCGAGGAAGGCGGTGGGCTCGGTGCCGAAGAGATAGCCTTCGGCGGCGAATCGCTCGTCCCACATCGGCCATCTCCCATTGCTGCACTGGCAGGGTGGCGCGCAGCGGCGCGGGCGTCAAACGCTCTGGCGGTGGGCCGCGCGAAATTGATCCTTGATTTCCGCGCCCGCCGCGCTAGGCAGGGAGGGCTTCGGTTCCCGCCTTCGGGCGGGTGAAAAGGGAACGCGGTGCGCCTTCCCGGGCGCGGGGCGCGCCGCGGGAGCGGCCTGTCCGCAGCGGTGAGCGACTTGGCACCGTCTGCGGGAGGCATTCCCTTCCCGGACCTCACGGGCATTGGCGGTTCGACCGCCGGGAAGGAGAGAGATGAAACCAGCAGGGGCTTTTTCGGCACTGGGCGGTGCGCTGGCGGGGCTGCTGCCCGTGTCGGTGGCGGCGCAGGAGGTGCTGACGCTCGACGAGATCGTGTTCTCGGCGGGCTTCGAGGCGGTGGCAG
The DNA here is from genome assembly GCA_002842835.1 of Alphaproteobacteria bacterium HGW-Alphaproteobacteria-2. Lineage (GTDB taxonomy): Bacteria > Pseudomonadota > Alphaproteobacteria > Rhodobacterales > Rhodobacteraceae > PHEG01. The sequence continues at coordinate 4,771 of PHEG01000253.1, forward strand.
CCGAGCGCACGGGCGCCACGGTCGAGGTGCTGACCGCGGGCGATCTGGCGGCCACCGGCGAGGCCCGGATCAGCGATCATCTCGACCGGCTGCCGGGGGTGGAGGTGCTCAGCCGTGGCCCGGCGGGCACGCAGACCGGGCTCACCATCCGCGGGCTGGGGCAGAACTACATCGCCGTGCGGGTGGACGGCATCGACGTGACGGACCCTTCGGCGCCGCAGGTATCCTTCGACTTCGGCACGCTGACCAGCGGCGGGATCGAACGCATCGAGGTGCTGAAGGGCTCGCAGTCGGCGCAATACGGCTCCGAGGCGGTGGCGGGCGTGGTGGACATCCGCACGCGGCGCGCCACAGAGGAGGGGCTGCATTTCTACGCCGAGGCCGAATACGGCAGCTTCGATACCCGCCGCGGCAGCGTCAGCACCACGCACAAGCGTGCTGCGCATGAAATTGCGCTGACCTACACGAAGGTCGATACAGACGGGTTCTCGGCCGCCGACGAAAACCTCGGCAACCGCGAGGACGATGGCTTCGAGGCGGACCGCGTATCTGCCAACGGCTCGGTCACGCTGCCCTTCGGGCTGCGGCTCGGCTTCTCAGGCTTCTACGAGGACAGCCGGGCGGAGTTCGACCAGAGCGGCGGGCCGCCCGGCGCCTTCTCGGGCGACGGGCTGCCGCCCTTCGGCGAGTTCCAGAAGTCCGAGAGCCATGGCGGGCTTGTCTTCGCCGAATTCGCGATCGGGCCCGTGGATCACCGGCTGGAGGCGCAGAGGTTCAAGATCGAGCGCTCGTCGGTGTTCGATTTCTTCCCCTTCGACTTCGAGGGCGAGCGCGACAGCTTCGCCTGGCGCGCGGGCGTCGATCTGGGGGCGGCGACGCGGCTGGTAGCCGGAGCGGATACCACCGAGGAACGCACGAAGCAGACCGGCGGCTTCTCGGCTTCGAACCATCTCACCGGCGTCTTCGCCGAGTTGACCCGCGCCCTGACTCCCGTCGCGGATGTGGCGCTCACCGTCCGGCACGACGAGCATTCGCGTTTCGGCGGCGAGACCACGGGGCGGCTCTCGGGCGTGTGGCGCGCCCCGCAGGACTGGACGTTGCGCGCCGCCGCCGCCACCGGCTTCCGCGCGCCCTCGAACTTCGAGCTTTTCTCCACCTCGCCCTTCTCGCTGGGCGACGCGACACTGAAGCCCGAGGAAAGCCTGAGTCTGGAGGCGGGCGTCGAGAAGCGCTGGGGCGAGCGGGCGCGGCTCGCCGTCACAGCCAGGCACCCGGCACGGTGAAGCGCACGGGTGTCGAACTGGCGGGCGGGCTGCGCCTCTCCGATCGGCTGACACTTTCGGGCAGCTACACCTTCACCGACGACAGCGCACCCGCCTCGGTGCTGGCACCGAACGCCGCGAACAGCTTTACCGTGCTCACCGCAAGACACAGCTTCGCCGCGCAACTCGATGCGAAAATTACCGAAAAACTGTCGGCTGCTGTCACGATCAGCCACAAGGCCGACCGGCCTGCGCTGGGCGCCTACACGCTGGCGGGCGCAAGCCTTGCCTACAGCGTCAGCGACCGGGCGCAGCTTTATCTGCGTGTCGAGAACCTCTTCGACGAAGACTTCCAGCAGGTGCAGGGCTTCGGCACCACCGACAGGGCGATCTATGCGGGCATTCGTGCGTCTCTCTAGCGCGGCTCTCGCGCTTCTGGCCGCGCTGGGGAGCGCCCCCGGCGCGGCGGCCGACACCCCGCCGCCCGCGCGGGTGGTCTCGATCAACGTATGTACCGATCAGCTTGCGATGCTGCTGGCCGCTCCCGGTCAGCTTCTCTCGGTGTCGCATCTGGCGCGCGACCCCTATTCCTCGGCCATGGCGGCCGAGGCGCGGGCCTGGCCCGCAAACCGGGG
>PHEG01000254.1 GCA_002842835.1 Alphaproteobacteria bacterium HGW-Alphaproteobacteria-2
GGCGCGCGAGGATGTGCCCGACGAGGTGGCGATGGCCTATGGCCGCAAGCTCAGCTTCGGGCGCGACTACATCATCCCCGCGCCCTTCGATCCGCGGCTGATCCATACCGTGCCGCCCGCGGTGGCGAGGGCAGGGATGGATTCGGGCGTCGCGCGTCGACCGATTGTGGATCTCGACGGCTACGAGCAGGCGCTGAAGGCGCGCATGGACCCGACAGCGTCGATCCTGCAGGGGCTCCATGCCCGCGCGCGCAACGCTCAGGCGCGGGTGATCTTCGCCGAGGGCGACGATGCGCGCGTGCTGCGCGCCGCCGTCGCCTGGCAGCGTTCGGGGCTCGGGCGCGCGCTGGTGGTGGGACGCGACGAGGACGTGAAGGCCCGGCTCCAGGCCGAGGGCATGGCGGATGCCTTCCGCGAACTCGAGATCGTCAACGCCAAGATCACCCAGCATCTCGATGTCTACAAGGCCTTCCTCTACGAGCGGTTGCAACGCCACGGCTACGACCAGCACGACGTGCACAAGCTGGCCGCGCGCGACCGGCATGTGTTCGCGGCGCTGATGCTGGCACATGGCCATGGCGATGCGCTGGTCACCGGGGCGACGCGCAAGGCCGCGCATGTGCTGCGGCTCTTGAACCACGTCTTCGACATCGCGCCGGGTTCGGGCGCGGTGGCCGCCACGGCGCTGATCCGCCGCGGGCGCATCGTGCTGGTGGCCGACACGCTGGTGCACGAATGGCCCTCGGCCGAGGATCTGGCCGATATCGCGGTCAGCGCCGCCGGCATAGCCCGGACGCTGGGGCTGGAGCCGCGGGTGGCCTTCGTGAGCTTCTCGAACTTCGGTTACCCGGTCTCGGAACGGGCCGAGAAGATGGCCGAGGCGGTGCGCGTGCTCGACGGGCGCGGCGCCGATTTCGAATACGAGGGCGAGATGACGGTGGATGTGGCGCTCAACACCGAGGTGCAGAAGGCCTATCCCTTCTGCCGCCTCACCGGCCCAGCCAACGTGCTGGTGGTGCCCGCGCGGCATTCCGCCTCGATCTCGACGAAGCTCATGCAGGAGATGGGAGAGGCGACCGTTCTGGGCCCGATCCTCACCGGCGTCGGCCATGCCGTGCAGCTCTGCTCGACCACCGCGACGGTCAACGACGTGCTCAACATGGCGGTGATGGCTGCGGTGAAGGCGGGCACGCGGTAGCGGCTGCGATCTGTGATCACAGGGTGGCCCCGCGCTTGCGCCTACGGGCAGATCAGGTCGGCGCGGATCATCGTCATGTCGCCCTCCAGCGTGCTGGGCAGCACGCGGCAACCGCTCGCCTGTTCCATTGCGCGCCGGGCGTGGGAGAAGATCTTGCCCGCGCGCGGGTTGAAATCGGGGTTGATGCGGATCGCCACGGCGCGGGTGCCGTCGTGGTAGACACGGAAGGTGCTGTCCTCCACCTGCACCACCAGCGGAAGCGGGTAACCGTGCCCCGGCCCCAGCGTGTTGCAGCCCGCGACCAGCAGCGCAAGGCAGACGGCGGAACGGCTCATCGCAGTTCCACCCGGGCGCGGGCGGCACGGCCTGCGGCGTCGATCACTGCGAGGTCGAGAAAGCCGGGGCCCACTGCCGCGAGGTCCGCCCACGGCCAGCGCAGGCCCGTGGCCACCGGGCGCCCATTGGCCAGTACGGTGAAAGGCGGGATGCCGCCACGCAGGCGCAGCGCCAGACGCCCGCCCTCGGGGGAAAGCCGAGCGCCGTCGGGCGGGAAGGCGATCTCGGGCGCGCCCTTCTGCGCATCGCCCGGTCGGCGGAACGTGGCGAGTGGCGTCGGTGCGGCGCCGGTGAGTGCGTCGGCAGGCGGCGGGGACAGTGGCACGGGCGGGCCCAGCGCCGCGAACAGCCGCTCGAGCAGCGGCGCCGCCGTGGCGGCAGCCAGCGCGCCCGGCACCGGCGTGCCGTCGGGCCGCCCGAGCCACACGCCTGCCGCGTGCCGCCCGTCGAAGCCGAAGGCCCAGGCATCGCGATAGCCGTAGGAGGTGCCGGTCTTCCAGGCAAACCGCGCAGGGCCACCGCCGGGCGTGGGCTGGCCTGCCAGGATGTCGGCCACATACCAGGCGGCGCGGGGCGCGACGAGGCGCGGGCCCTCGGCGCGGTCTTCCTCCCGGTAGGCGGGCGTCAGCGCCACCCCGCCGCGCGCCAGCGCCGCGTGAAGCGCCGTGACCTCCTCCAGTGTCAGCCCCAGCCCGCCCAGCGCCAGCGCCAGACCCGGAGTGCCCGCGAGCCGCGGCTCTGCCCCGGCGCGGCGCAGCGACGCCATCAGCCGTGCAGGGCCCAGCCGTTCCAGCAAGGCCACGGCGGGCACGTTGAGCGAGGCCTGCAACGCCTGGCGCAGCCGAACCGTTCCCTGATGCGCGCGGTCGAAGTTGCGCGGCGCATAGCCGCCGAAATCGGTCGGGCGGTCGTCGATCAGCGTTTCGGGGTGGGCGATTCCGGCATCGAAGGCGAGCGCGTAAATCAGCGGCTTCAGCGCCGAGCCGGGCGAGCGCGCCGCGCGCGTCATATCCAGGAACCCGCTCCGCGCGGCATCGCCATAGCCCGCCGAGCCCACCGTGGCGAGCACCGCCCCGTCGCGGTGGTCGAGCACAAGCATCGCCGCAGAAAGCCGCGCCCCCTGCGCCGCCGCGGCCTCGGCGGCCAGCGCCTCGGCCCGGGCCTGAAGACCGGCGTCGAGCGTGGTGGCTATGCGCGCGCCGGGGGGCGCGACCAT
>PHEG01000255.1 GCA_002842835.1 Alphaproteobacteria bacterium HGW-Alphaproteobacteria-2
GGGCGCGAGCGCACTCAGGAGCATTGGCTGAGTCGGCGGGAGCGGCTGCTGCGACCGGGCCGCCGGGGCATGACCCTGCGGGACTGCAAGCCAGAGACCAGCAATCGCTGTCGCTGCCGCAAGACCGGCCATTGCCGCACTGGCCCCGCGCCGCTTCGGCGCGTCACGCATCTGCTTCACTGTCCCAGACTCATTGATTGATGAAACTTCGGAGACAGTAAACGTTGCGTGTCCGTTTCACAACGCGGCCTTGCCGCAGCGCGGCGGGAACCCGCCGGTCGCGGCCGCCGCCGCGCCGGTTCAGCCGAGCTTGTCGCCTACGTTTTCGGCGAAGGCTTCGGCGAAGGCGGCCTGCTTTCCGGCATCGGCCTCGGTCTGGTATTTCTCGCGCCATTCGGCATAGGGCATGCCGTAGACGATCTCGCGCGCGGCATCCTTCCCAAGTTCCATGCCGCGTTCGGCTGCGGCCTCCTGATACCAGCGGCTCAGGCAGTTGCGGCAGAAGCCTGCAAGGTTCATCATGTCGATGTTCTGCACATCCGTGCGGTGGCGCAGATGGTCGCGCAGGCGCCGGAAGGCTGCGGCCTCGAGTTCGATTTCAGTCTGACGGTCCATGCTGTCCTCCCCTTGCGCTAGAGATCGGCTGCGGCCAGCGCGTCGTCAAGGGCCGGGACGAGGCGGTCGGCCCAGGCCGCCTGTTCGCGCGCACCACCGATCAGATCGTTGCGCAGCTCGATCAGCGCGTGCGGACGGCCTGTCTGCACGGCGTGGCGATCCATCGTGTCGCCGGGGAGGTGCCCCGAGTAGATGGATCGAGACGATCACCGGGTTGCCGCGTGCCGCGATCAGTGCTCCGAGTGCGCCGTGATAGGGCCGCCAGAAGGCGTCCATGCGGCGGGCCACCTCGGTGGCATCGGCATGCCGGTTGGCGGGTATCACCGAGCCGTCGTAGAGCTTCATGACCAGGGTCGGGTCGTCCTCGCCGCGGTTCGGGTCGATCACGAGACGCGAGAAGCGGCTGAGGACGAGTGGCGCGCCAAGGCGCTGGGCCAGCGCACGCGCCACGCCTTCGGCGCCGATGTCATAGGCGATATGGCGCGCCATGTCGTCTTCCGACAGGCCCAGACTGCCGCCGTTCACCGAGGGCGGCACGAGGTTCGTCGCATGGTCGCAGACGATGAGATAGTGCGAGGGGCGGCCTGCCCCCTCGATAGCATAGGGCTGATACATGATGTGCTGCGGTCCGAATCGGGCCGGAGACTATGCGCACAACCGCGGGAGCGCCAGTTGCCAGCCCCCGCCGATTCCGCGATAACCGGACCTTTTAGCGCCAACAGGAGACGCCCCATGCGCCGCCGCAACGTCAAGATCGTGGCCACGCTGGGCCCGGCCTCCTCGGATCACGCCACCATCAAGGCGCTCTACGAGGCGGGGGCGGATGTGTTCCGGCTCAACATGAGCCACGGCAGCCAGGACGAGCAGGCCGCGCGCCATGCAGCGCGGCGAGGAAGAACTGGCCGATGGGCAGCCCTTCCGGCTCGACCTCGATCCGGCGGTGGGCGACGGTGCGCGTGTGAACCTGCCGCATCCCGAGATCTTCGCGGTGCTGGAGCCGGGCGCCGATCTGCTCGTGAACGATGGCAAGCTGCGGTTGCGCGTGCAGCGTTGCGGGCCGGACTTCGCCGACTGCACGGTGATCACCGGCGGCACGATCTCGGACCGCAAGGGAGTGAACGTGCCCGATGTGGTTCTGCCGCTCGCGGCGCTTTCCGAGAAGGACCGGGCCGATCTGGAATTCGCCTGCGAACTCGGGGTGGACTGGCTGGCATTGTCCTTCGTGCAGCGTGCGGCGGATGTGGAAGAAGCGCGGGTGCTGGCGCGGGGGCGGGCAGCGATCCTCTCGAAGATCGAGAAGCCCGCAGCGGTGAAGGCCTTCGACGAAATTCTCGCGGCCTCGGACGGGATCATGGTGGCGCGCGGCGATCTGGGGGTGGAACTGCCGGTGCAGAACGTGCCGCCGCATGATCGAGAGCCCGATGCCCACCCGGGCCGAGGTCTCGGACGTGGCGACCGCGATCTACGAGGGTGCCGACGCGGTGATGCTATCGGCCGAGTCCGCAGCCGGAGCGTACCCGGTGGAGGCGGTGACGACGATGAACAACGTCGCCGTGGAGGTCGAGCACGACCCGACCTACCGCGAAGTGATCGAGGCCTCGCGCCGGGTGGCGCGCCAGTCCATCGCAGATGGCATCGTGGCCGCGGCACGCGAGATAGCCGAGACGACCGAGATACGCGCGATCTGCTGCTTCACCCATTCGGGTACCACAGCAAGGCTGGTGGCGCGCGAGCGCCCGCGCGTTCCCATCGTGGCGCTGACGCCGCTCATCGGCACGGCGCGGCGCATGTGCCTGACCTGGGGCACGCATTGCGTGATCACCGGCGAGGTGGAACGCTTCAAGATGGCCGTGGTGAGTGCGGCGCGTGCGGCGCGCGCGCTTGGTATCGCGGAAGAGACGGATTTCGTGCTCGTGACGGCGGGCATTCCCTTCAACGTGCCGGGTTCTACCAACATCCTGCGTGTGGCTCCCTGCGACGAGCGGTTGATTTTCCGCGGTGGCCCCGAATAATCGTCGCGGGTGTGGGGAGTGCGTGGTGCATGATATCTATCTTGTGGCCGGGGTGATCCTGGCAGCTCTGGCAATTCCGGCTGTGCTGTCCGCATGGTCGGACGGGCGGGCGTTGCGTGGTCTCGCCATCATCGTGCTGATTTCCGGCGGGCTGATCGGTTTCGCCGTTTATCGCTGGCCTGGCACGATGAGCCTCGGCGACATTCCGGATGCCTTCGTGCGGGTGGTGGCGCGCATTCTCTGAGCGGGTTCAACCATATACCTGCACGGGCGTTCCGGCGAGGGCAGCCATGTTGAGCAGGCCGCGCGCGGTTATCGTGGGTGTCACGACATGGGCGCGGTTGCCCATGCCCATCAGGATCGGCCCCACCTCCAGCCCGCCAGCCTTCATTCTCAACAGGTTGCGCCCGGCGCTGGCCGCCTCTGTGCCGGTGAAGACGAGCACATTCGCTGCCCCCTCTAACCGCGAATCGGGGAAGATGCGCGCGCGCAGCTCCGGATCGAGGGCAAGATCGGCTGTCATCTCTCCCTCGTAGGCAAAATCGGGTGTCTGTGCGTCGAGCAGCGCCAGTGCGGCGCGCGCACGGTCGGCGCTCTCGGTGGCGAGGTTGCCGAACTGCGAGTTTGAACACAACGCCACCTTGGGCAGGATGCCGAAGCGGCGGACATGGCGCGCGGCGCCCACCATCACCTCGGCGATCTGTGCCGGGCTGGGATGCGGGTGGACCTGCGTGTCGGCGAGAAATAGCGGCCCGTCCTCCATCAGGATGAGGCTGAGCGCGCCCACGGGTTGCAAATCGTCGGTCTCCAGAACCTGGCAGACGTAGTTCAGATGCCACAGGAACTGGCCGAAGGTGCCGCAGATCATGCTGTCTGCCTCGCCGCGATGGACCATCACGGCGGCAATGGCGGTGGTGTTGGTGCGCAGCACGGCCTTCGCGATGTCGGGCGTCACGCCGCGGCGCGCCATGATCTGGTGATAGGTGCCCCAGTAGTCGCGGTAGCGCGGGTCATTCTCGGGGTTCACGATCTCGAACTTGTCAACCACCCCCTTCGGCAGGCCTGCCCGTTCGCAGCGCCGGGCGATGACTTCGGGGCGGCCGATGAGGATCGGACGGTCGGTCATCTCCTCAAGCATCGCGTTGGCGGCGCGCAGTACGCGCTCGTCCTCGCCCTCGGCGAAGACGATGGAGCGTTCCGCGCCGCGCGCCGCCTCGAAGACCGGCCGCATGATGAAGGCCGAGCGGAACACCGAGGCGTCGAGCCGCGCCTTGTAGGCGGCGATGTCCTCGATCGGGCGCGTGGCGACGCCCGTCTCCATCGCGGCATTTGCCACGGCGGTGGCTACGACGCCCATCAGGCGCGGGTCGAAGGGCTTGGGGATCAGGTAGTCGGGTCCGAAGCTCAACCGCTCGCTGCGGTAGGCCGCGGCCGCCTCGGCGCTGGTGGTGGCGCGGGCAAGCTGCGCGATACCCTCGATGCAGGCGATCTGCATGGCGTCGTTGATCTCGGTTGCGCCTGCGTCGAGTGCGCCGCGGAAGATGAAGGGAAAGCACAGCACGTTGTTCACCTGGTTCGGGAAATCCGACCGGCCCGTGGCGATGATGGCATCCGGCGCCACCGCCCGCGCGGCGTCGGGGAGGATCTCCGGCGTCGGGTTGGCAAGCGCGAAGATGATCGGCCGGTCAGCCATGCGCGCGACCATTTCCGGCGTCAGCACATCCGGGCCGGAGAGCCCAAGGAAAAGGTCGGCGCCATCGATCACCTCGGCAAGTGTGCGTTTCTCTGTCTCTTGCGCGAACGCGGCCTTTTCGGGGTTCATGTCTACCTCGCGGCCCGCGTGGACGAGGCCGTGGATGTCGCACAGCCAGACATTCTCGCGCCGCACCCCCAGCTTGAGCAGCATGTTGAGGCATGCGATACCCGCCGCGCCGCCGCCGGTGGAGACGACCTCGACGATGAAACAGTCCGGTGCCTTGATGTCTTCGAGGTTGATCGCGCCGAATGTCGGCTCCAGCGCGCAGACGAGATCGGCCAGCTTCTCGGGGTCGGATTCGTTCAGTTCTATGTCGAAGCAGTCGATATTGGCGAACTTCTTGAAGAGAACTGCCTTGCCCTCCATCACCGGCTTCGCCGCCAGTGCCCCGATGTTGCCGAGCCCCAGAACGGCCGTCCCGTTGGTGACCACGCCGACGAGATTGCCGCGCGCGGTGTAGCGGCGGGCAGCGGCCTCGTCGGCCTTGATCTCGAGGCTGGCCTCGGCCACGCCCGGGCTGTAGGCGCGGGCCAGGTCGCGTTGGTTGGCCATCGGTTTGGTGGCGCGGATCTCCAGTTTTCCTGGCCGCGGATACTCGTGATAGTCGAGCGCCGCCTGGCGGGCGATTTCGGTGCTGCCGTCGGTCATGACTGAGTCCCCCGGTGATGGTTCAACGCTAAACTATTTTTGCGGCGACTGCGACGGTGATTTTCAGGGGCACCACGCGGGCGCCCCCGGGGCGGGTCAGTCGCGGGCGGCACGGATGAGGTCAAGCACGTTCCTGGCGGCCTCGGGGATATTGGTGCCGGGGCCGAAAATCGCCCTGACTCCGGCTTTCTTGAGGAAATCGTAGTCCTGCTGCGGAATGACACCGCCGCAGATCACCACGATATCGCCTGCGCCCCTGTCCTTGAGCGCCTGTACCAGGCGCGGCGCCAGCGTCTTGTGCCCGGCGGCCTGGCTCGAGACGCTGGAACAGCGGCCCCACATCGACGTCGAAGCCGATGTCGGCGAAGGCCGTGGCGATGACCTTGGCGCCGCGGTCGTGCCCGTCCTGGCCCATCTTGACCACCAGCATCCGGGGCCGACGCCCCTCCTCCTCGGCGAAGCGTTCCACGTCCTTCTGGATTGCGGCAAAGCCCTCGTCGCCCTCGTAGGCGGCACCGTAGACGCCCGCCAGCGTCTTCACATCGGCCCGGTGGCGGCCGAACACCTTTTCCATTGCCATGCTGATCTCTCCCACGCTCGCCCGCACCCGGGCCGCCGTGATCGCTGCCTCCAGCAGATTGCCGCCCTCGCGCGCACGGCGTTCGATCTCGTCGAGTGCCGCGTTGCAGGCGCGCGCGTCGCGGCTGGCGCGCACCTGCTCCAGCCGGGCGATCTGCGCCGCTCGCACCTTGTCGTTGTCGATCTCGAGGATCTCGATCGGGTCTTCCTTGTCCTTGCGGTACTTGTTGACGCCGACGATCACCTCCGAACCGCGGTCGATCATCGCCTGGCGGCGGGCGGCGGTTTCCTCGATCCGGAGCTTGGGCATGCCCGAGATCACCGCCTCGGTCATGCCGCCCATCTCCTCGATCAGCTGCGTGTTGCGCGCGATCCGGGCCGAGAACTCGGTGGGCAGCGCGATCGCCTCGTCGAGCGCGTTGGTGTGCAGCGATTGGGTGCCTCCCAGCACTGCCGAGAGTGCCTCGTAGGCGGTGCGGATGACGTTGTTGTATGGGTCCTGTTCGGCCAAGCTTACCCCGCTTGTCTGGCAATGGGTGCGCAGCATCAGCGACTGTGGGTTCCGGGGGCCGAAATCCTGCATCACCCTGTGCCACAGGAATCGCGCGGCGCGCAGCTTGGCGGCCTCCATGAAGAAATTCATGCCGATTGCGAAGAAGAACGACAGCCGCCCGGCAAAGGCATCGACATCCATGCCGCGCGCGATGGCGGCGCGCACGTATTCGCGCCCGTCGGCAAGGGTGAAGGCCAACTCCTGCACCAGGTTCGCGCCCGCCTCCTGCATGTGGTAGCCGGAGATCGAGATCGAGTTGAATTTAGGCATCTCTCGGGCGGTGTATTCGATTATGTCGGCGACGATCCGCATCGAGGGCCCGGGCGGATAGACATAGGTGTTGCGCACCATGAACTCTTTCAGGATGTCGTTCTGGATGGTGCCAGACAGCAGCTTGCGATCGACGCCCTGCTCCTCGCCCGCGACGATGAAATTCGCCAGGATCGGGATCACCGCGCCGTTCATCGTCATGCTGACGCTGACCTTGTCGAGCGGGATGCCGTCGAAAAGGATTTTCATGTCCTCGACCGAATCGATGGCCACGCCCGCCTTGCCCACGTCGCCCTCGACGCGCGGATGATCGCTGTCATAGCCGCGGTGGGTGGCAAGGTCGAAGGCCACGCTCACCCCCTGCTGACCGGCTGCGAGCGCCCGGCGGTAGAAGGCGTTCGACTCCTCGGCGGTGGAGAAGCCGGCATACTGGCGGATCGTCCAGGCGCGGCCCGCATACATCGTGGCGCGTGGGCCGCGGGTGAAGGGTGCAAGGCCTGGCAGGTTGCCCATGTGGGGCAGGTCGGCCGTGTCTGACTCGGTGTAGAGCGGGCGCACGCGGATGCCCTCGAGCGTTTCCCAGGCGAGGCTTTCGGGGTCACGGCCCCGCAATTCGGTGGCGGCCAGCGCGCGCCAGTCGTCAATCTTGTCGGTCACGGTCTTGCTTCCTTCCTTGCATGTTGTGTCGCGGGGGCCACGCGTCGCGCCTCCTCGCATTCCCCGGGGTTGGGTTGGGCCAGTGTCGCCCGCCCGCTCCACCTGCAGGCCGCCGCGCCGACAGCACCTCGTTCATGCTGCCGATCATGTTCTCCTCGCTGCGCAGGATGGAACACCAGCTCATCGAAAAGGCCTGCGCGGGTATCCTGCGGCGGCCTGACAGCGATGCCGATTTTCGCAAGGTTGTTGAGGTTGAGGCCGAGCGTCGTCCGGAAGTTCGTGGTCACGGTACGTTGCGCGCCAATATGGAGGATCACCTCTCAAGATCCGCCAGAACTCCCCTGTCGTGGCTGCGCCCGCCACCTGGCCCGGATTGCCAAGGAAAACCGGACATGCGGGCACCACCAGCCGCTTAAGGGGGTTGTGGCGGGTTACGGGCTTCGCATTCGTGCGCAACGCGCCTATATCTGCCCGAACCGGAGGCCCGATGACACGACTGACCGCCGCTCTGCTCGCCGCCGTGCTCGTCTCCGGGCCCGCCATCGCAACCGATGCCGACATATCGCAGGCTGCGGGCGGCCTGCAGATACTCGATGCGCGCGACGCTGATCTCGAGGCGTTCAAATGGGTGGCACGGCCTTTAGTCGTGTTCGCCGACACGCCCAACGATCCGCGCTTTCTCGACCAGATGGCGATGATCGAGGCGCGCCCCGAGATGCTCGCCGAGCGCGACGTTGTGGTGATCACCGACACCGACCCCGCTGCGCGCAGCGCTGTGCGCGAGCGGCTTCGCCCACGCGGCTTCGCGCTGGTGATCATCGCGAAGGACGGCACGGTGAACATGCGCAAGCCCACCCCATGGGCGGTGCGCGAGATTTCCCATGCCATCGACAAGCTGCCGATGCGCCGCGAGGAGATGCGGCAGCGCTGAGCGGCGGGCGGCGGTGCGGGCATCGTCATCGGCTCACTCGAACTCCATGATCACCGCATCCACGGCGAGGCTGTCGCCCGGCGCGGCGTTGATCTTCGCCACCACGCTGCGGCGTTCGGCGCGCAGCACGTTCTCCATCTTCATCGCTTCCACGGAACAGAGCGCCTGCCCTTCCTGCACCTCGTCGCCTTCGGCCACCGCGATCGAGACGACAAGCCCCGGCATCGGGCAGAGCAGCAGTTTCGAGGTATCCGGCGGCAGTTTTTCCAGCATGTGCGCGGCCAGCTCGAACTGGCGTGGCGTG